>CAMNGY010000432.1 GCA_946538795.1 uncultured Treponema sp. | reverse complement strand
CTCAGGATGTCCGAAAAGTTCAGCACTCTCTTCTCCTCCTCTGGAATATATACTATAACAATATACCTCGGCTGTCAAGGTATATTGCAAGAAAATATATATATACATGATGAAAGAGCTGCGTCGTATGGGGAGGGAGCATACCTGGACTGAGATGTCTTGAGCTGCACCTGCACTGCGAGGGACATGCGTATGGGGAGGGAACCTCAAGGCGTCATTTGTTGGATGGATCCAAAACCCCGGCTCTTGTGCCGGGGCGCTTCATTCCTTATGGGTATGGTTGAAAAATTGGACAATCTGTAGCATAATGGAACGCGAGGGTAGGTACAGAAATTGACAGCTAGGAACACTACGACGACTAAAGAGGAAAGCAAGGCCAGGGGATCCAGGGCTACAAAGGCGAAGGAAGGGGCTTCCAAGCCTGCTTCAAGGAGGGGACGCCCCCGGAAGGTCAAGCCTCTGGTTGAAGAAGGCGGCAGTCCTATTGACGAGACAGGGGTTAAGCTGTATGCCCCTAAGCCAGAGGATGATGACACGCCGTTTTCCTTTGAGTCAGAAGTCCCTTCCGTGTCCTCTGGCACAGGTCAGTCTGGTGAGAATGCCTTTGCAGCAGGCTCCGGACAGGAGGCCTCTTCAAAGGCGGCCACGGCTGTATTCAGCTCGGACTCTCCCTTTGATGCGCCTTCCTCTAATGCGGCCACGTCCGGCGGATTGGAAACTTCGTCCGGCGGGGAGGCCACGTCCGGCGGATTAGAATCCCCGGCCGGCTCTTTTGCCTCGTATGAGCCCTCCTTTGATGCTGTTCCCGCTCCATTCAGTCCGGAACCTTCCTCCGCTTCCGGTTCGGAAGTCCTGTCTGGCAGTTCTGCCGGAGCGGAGGATGATGGGTCCGTTCTTGTTTTTTCCAGGGCGTTCGAGCCTGTATCCGGCCTGGCGGAAGAGTCTTCCTTGCACGATGCCTCAGGGCAGACTTCCGGTACGGGGTCCTTCGGTTTCCTTTCAACAGAAACTGACGATGACAGGAGGGACGTGGAATTCGAGCTTGCCCAGGAGCGGGTGGATTCCACCATGGCCACGCTGGTGGAGAGCCAGAGGACATTCTTCAACACGAGCCAGACCCGCGACGTGAATTTCCGCATACTCCAGCTCAAAAAACTGTACCGCGCCATACGGGATAACGAGGGGCCTCTTATGGAGGCTCTGGGCAAGGATTTGTCCAAGTCGCCATGCGAGTCCTATTCCTCGGAGATAGGCCTGGTCCTGCATGAGATACAATACGTCATACGGCACCTGAAGTCATGGACGCGTCCCCGCCGCAAGCAGGGCGAGCTGCATCTGTTCCCCGGCCACTTCAACATCTACACCGAGCCTGTGGGCGTTTCACTGGTTATGTCAACGTGGAACTATCCCGTCCTGCTCTCGCTTGACCCAATAGTAAGCTCCATGGCGGCGGGCAACACCGTCATACTGAAGACATCCGAGTATGCGTCTGCGACAAATGCCGTCCTGAAGGCCATGCTGGAAAAGACCTTCAACCGCTCCTACCTGGCGGTCGTGGAGGGTGGCTACACAGAAAACCATGCTCTGCTGGAGCAGCACTTCGACTTCATATTCTTTACCGGCAGCCAGAACGTGGGCCGCATTGTCATGTCCAGCGCTGCCCGCTTCCTGACCCCTGTCTGTCTGGAACTGGGAGGAAAAAGTCCCTGCATCGTGGACTCGTCGGCAAACCTGGAGATTGCCGCCCGCAGGATAGTCTGGGGCAAATTCCTGAACGCGGGCCAGACCTGCGTTGCCCCGGATTATGTCCTGGTGGATAAGGGCATAAAAGGCAGGCTCATAGAGCTGATGGAAGAAGAGATACGGCGGCAGTTCGGCGATAAGCCGCTGGAGAACAAAGACTACCCCAAAATCATAAACGAGCGCCGTTTCGTGCACCTGTCTACCCTGTGCCCCAAGGTGGAGATGGACTTTGTGACTAACAAGATTGCTCCCACGATAATGGATTTGGGCGACATGAACGGCAGGGAGGCAGGAGAGGCGGAGGTTATGCAGGAGGAGATTTTTGGTCCCCTGCTGCCAGTGATGGGCTTTGACAACCTGAATTCCGTTATGGAGTACGTTTCTTCGCGTCCTGTCCCGCTTTCCCTGTACGTGTTCAGCACGAGCGCAGGGAACATACGCCGTGTCACGCAGGAGCTGCGCTTTGGCGGTGGCTGCGTGAACGATGTGGTGCTTCATCTTGCTTCCAGCAAGGCTCCCTTCGGAGGAGCGGGGGAAAGCGGAATGGGAGGCTATCACGGTGTTTACGGATTCCGTACCTTCTCGCACGAGAAGTCCGTCTTGGTGCAGTCGCCCAAGATGGACATCAAAATCCGCTATGCACCATATACGGACAAGATGCTCAGCTTGCTCAGGAAGGTCCTGCGCTAGGAATGCACTGAATATGTGTCGGGCCATCCTCAGGGACGGCCCGGCCTGAAGTTTTTCAAGGCGTAGGGGCCGGGGCCGACAAGTGCCCCTCGCAAACCGGGCCAGCCTTGGTGCCGGGCACGTACGATGCAAACCGGGACGACCGTGCTACAGACTTCCCGTGTCGGCGGCCCGCACAAAACTAATCCTTGCTCTTTTCCTTTTCCAGCAGGTCCTCAACCAGGCGGTGGAAGGTCTTTTTCCTGACGTGCATGCCCGCCAGGAAAAAGACCTTCCACCGCCTGGTTGAGGACCTGCTGGAAGGTCT
>CAMNGY010000431.1 GCA_946538795.1 uncultured Treponema sp. | reverse complement strand
CATTCCCCGCCGGGCTGCCCACGAGCACATGAAAATCCTTGGAACGGACGTTACTGCGGACAGGATAGCCAATCCTTTCAGCATAAGCCGCTGGAACGGGGATATGTACGGGGTGGATATGGGCAAGGAAGGCGCCCAGGCCTACTACGACAGCATATTTGCCCTCTACGCTTCCTGGGGAGTGGACTACGTCAAGGTCGATGACATATGCAATACGAACATGTACCCTCATGATCCCTATTCCGCGGAGAAGGAGGTGGAGGCCATAGCCCGCGCCATAGAGAGGTCCGGCCGGCCTATGGTGCTGAGCCTGAGTCCTGGGCCTGCCATAATAGAGAAGGCATGGCATCTGGAGAAGTATGCAAACATGTGGCGCATCACCGATGATTTCTGGGATGACTGGCAGCTTCTCAAGGCAATGTTCGAGAGGTGCGAGGTATGGCAGAGGCACGTAGGCGGGGGCAACTGGCCGGACTGCGACATGCTCCCCTTCGGCAAGCTGGGCTGGGGCTGGGGCAAGGAGCGCGTAAGCAAGTTCACCAGGGAGGAGGAGCGGACCATGCTTTCCCTCTGGTGCATTTTCCGCAGTCCCCTGATGATCGGTACGGACCTGCCACAACTGGACGGCGAGGTGAAGGCCATGCTGACCAACCGGGAGATTCTTGCCGTCCATTCCTCAGGCCATGATGCTTTCCAACTTATGAGGGATGACAGGCAGTGCGTCTGGGTAAGCTATGGCGGGGGCTGTCCCGCATCCGGACGTGATGTCTACGTGGCCCTGTTCAACCTTTCCGACGAGGAAGGTGAGGTCTCCGTATCACTTAAGGAGATTCCCGGTATGGCCGGAGGGGCCAGCTATGGCGTGCGCGATTTGTGGCGGGGAAAGGACCTCTTTCCCTTGCCCGGGGATGCGATCCTATCTATGGGGCTTAAGGCTCATGATGCCGCCGTCCTGAAGATACGGCAATAGGAAAACAGTGACATGGCCCCCTGGAATCCGCCACAGGAGTTTTTAGGGGGCTGGCGGTTTCGCTGGCGGTTCCGCCAGCGGCCTCACGGATATTCTTCCTCAAGCTCAGGAATCCTGCGCTTGAGGCTTTTCATGAACTGGTCAAAGCTGATGTCCTGCTTGAGGCAGATGAAGATGCAGTTCTCTCCGGCTATAGTTCCTATGATTTCTTCCATATTGAATGCGTCCAGAGCCTGGGAAACTGAGTCCGCATGACCACCGAAGGTCTTTATGACCACGATATTCCCGCTGAATTCTATGCTGACGTAGCCCCTCAGAAAGTCCTGAACGAAAATCTGCTCGCTTTCCCGCCTGTCATCGTCATCCGGCAGGGTATACACATAGCCCGAGTGACCGTCGCTCACTTTGCCGACTTTCAGGAGCTTCAAGTCCCGCGAGAGCGTCGCCTGGGTTACGTCAAAGCCGTCCTTCTGCAAGTAACCGAGAAGCTCTTCCTGACTTTCAATCCTGTTATTCCTTATAAGCTTTCGAACCGTCTTAAGTCTGGAGAGCCGCTCTTTCACATCGTATCCTCGTTGTTTTCTATTTTTATTCCATTATTATGTATATTTATGCATCCTTAGTCAAGGGGGAATGGCGTATGTGATTTTATGTGAAAAAACGGTTCTGCCACTAGACAAAAGCGCTAAATAACGTAAAATAGTAAGATATGGCAAGTACAAAGGAGCAGATTCGGTTATTTTTCTCCAATCCCGTGTTCTTGTCATGTGTATTCAGCTGGTTCTGCGCACAGCTCATAAAGACCCTCATAAAGCTTTTCTCTGGTAAAGTTCATAGCATACGGGAGCTTTTCGAGCTGATGTTCTGGCGGACCGGCAGTATGCCATCCAGCCATTCCGCCTTGGTCTCGACTCTTTGTACGACCATAGCTTTCCGCTCCGGGCTGAACAGCGATGTCTTCATGCTTTCGCTCGGTCTTTTCATGATTACCATCCGTGACGCGGTGGGGGTCAGGCGGGCCAACGGCATACAGGCAAAGGAACTGAACCGCATCGGGCGGATGCTGAAGGATAAAGGGGTCATGGACTTCAAGCCCATAAAAGAGGTCCAGGGGCACACTCCTGCCGAAGTCGCCATAGGTTGCCTCCTGGGCTTTTTCATAGGGATTGCGTTCAGCGAGTTGTAGGGCTATGAGGTTAAAAAAGTTTTTTAGCGGCATTTTGGACGGCAGGAACATTTTCTTCATGCTTTTCATGCTTGTGTCCGCAATAGTGATTTTTGCCAGTCACAGCGTTTCAGTCTCGCAGATTTGGAAGGGCTACCGGGTCTTGTATGTGCCCGTGTCGGCTTCCGAGGAGTCCGTGCTTTCAGTCCTTTCGCAGGCGGGCTGCCGCGATGTCATAAGCCTGGGGTCTCAGAGAATTCCTCTTTCGACTAAGTTCTTCAGTTCCCTGGTGGACACGTCAAGCTACCTTGAGGACAGGCTTGGCTATTTCAGGGATGCCGGAGGGGACTACAGGCTCTACTACATTCCTGACAATTACGAGAAGGAAAGCGAACAGGCCGTCAACCGCCTGGTGCGTGAGCAGCATCTGAGCGCTGGTCTGGACTCAAAGGAGAGCTACCCTTTCATGGTCCCGCTGATTATCCTTGCCGTGTATGCCTTTCTGTGCATCGTTTCGTTCAAGCGGCTGCATTTCGCGCTCCCTGCCTTGTTTCCTCTTTTTCTTTCCTTCTCCAGGCCATTCTATCCTGTGGCTTGTGGCTGCCTTTT
>CAMNGY010000430.1 GCA_946538795.1 uncultured Treponema sp. | reverse complement strand
CCGCTGACCTCATCGTTACCAACGATGTGCTCTACCGACTGAGCTACAAGAGCAAGCTTTCAAACACTTTTGATGTGCTTGAGTAATATAATGGATTGAAAAGGGAATGTCAATAATGTAAACACGAATTTTGAAAAAGTTTAGAAAAAAACGGTCTGCTGGCTCAGAAGGGCACCGCAAGCCGCCTCAGCAATAAAAATCAGCGGCTCACGAACTGGTGGTCCATTCCCGGCAGGTCAGGGCTGACCTCCACCGGAAAACCTATGATGGTATTGTCCCAGCCTGGGCTCGCGGCCAGTGCGTCTGCAAGCTCTTTCCCAATGACTATCTTCTCCACAGTCTTGCCCGTCAGCATCACGTCAGAGAATTCCATGTCTATGTCGGCCAAAACGCCTGCCAGTTCCGGTGAAAGTTCCATCAAATGACCTCCGTAGAGGTTAGTATAGCTCAAATTCCGCCACTTGTAAAGCTTTCGGAATGCCGCCACAGCTTATGCCGGCAATTACAACAGGAGAGGCCGGCCCTCTGTCGGAACCGGAAGTTTGAAAGGAGCTTGCCTGCGCACGGGACAGAAAGCCTATCCCGTAGCGCAAGCCTTTCATACGTCAGTTGCCGCGGATCACGCGGAAACCCAAGTACGTGTAGGAGGAAAACGGATAGATACCGAAACGGCTTGAGGTAGCACAGTTTGCCGACTGGGTGTGATATGCTCCGCCGCGGACAACGCGGCAGTCCGACTCGTCGGCAAAGTCTTCCCAACACCACTCATAGACATTGCCCGACATGTCGTAAAGGCCCAGGCCGTTCGGCTTCTTGCTCTTGACCTTATGGGTCCTGTCGCTGCTGTTGTATATGAACCAGCAATAGTCTTCCAGCCAGCTCAACTCCGAAGTGCCGCTGTACAAATCCGCGCCCTTGTTGCTGGCAGCATATTCCCACTCGTCCTCTCTCGGAAGCCGGTATCCGTTGGAACCGGTCCAGTACACCTTGGAATTATCATTGCTGTCTATGGTATAGGCCGGAATCAGACCTTCTTTCTTGCTCAGCGCATTGCAGTATTTGATCGCATCGTACCAGGTCACACAGGAAACGGGAAGATCCATCTCAGTTTCCGAGTTCCCCGCAGGAATAACTCCCATGACGCTCTTGTACTCTCCCACAGTCACCTCGTGGTCACACATGACGAAAGAACTGTAGAATCTCCGCGTACTCGTATTTCCTGTCCCCCTGCCCATCGTGAACGAACCTGCAGGAACGGTTATCCACTTTGTCTCCAGCGTATTGCCGGAACCGGAAGCAGTCCCGCCGGAACCTCCGCCGGCCGCAGGAGTGTAGACGGCCTCGTCCTCCACCTTCTTCTTTTTGCCGCTCCCGTTGCCGCATGAATCCAGCAACAGAGACAACCCCGCGAACATGAGGGCAAACAGCACGCCCTTCCTCAAAAGTTTTTTCATATACTCTCCCTTACTCGCACAGCGCGACTTGCAATACGCATTTTCCGGGAACCGTGCAAGGTCCCCGGTTACGACGTCCTAGCAAAATTCCTTCTTCAGGAAGTCCAGGTCAAGCTCAGGGTACAGGACATGGGCGGAAAGCAGCTTGTTCACGCGCTCCTTCGCCTCCGACTCAACCTTGGGATCCAGCTCGAACTTGCCCTTGGCCTTCTTTCCGTCCTTGGTCACGCCGGGCTTGGTTCCCTTGAGCACCAGGTCGATTATGGATGCGACTTCCTCCATGTCCTTCGTGTCCATGCCGAGCGTGGTCAGGCCGGGCGTTCCGATGCGGATGCCGCTCGTCCACCAGGGGCCGTTCTTGTCATAGGGCAGGGCGTTGGCGTTGGCCGTCACTCCGCACTGGAACAGGGCGGCCTCGGCCTGCTTGCCGGTCACGCCGTAGCTCGTCACGTCAACGAGCATCAGATGGTCTTCGGTGCCGCCCGTCTGCAATGTCATTCCCTTGGAAATACATGCGGCGGCGAGGGCCTGGGCGTTTTCAACGACCTTGCGGGCATACTCCTGATAGGCCGGAGTATTCGCTTCCTTGAGGGCAACGGCTTTCGCGGCCATGACGTGGCCGAGGGGGCCTCCCAAGACCATCGGGCAGCCCTTGTTCACGTAGTCGGCGAACTCCTTCTTGCACAGGATGATTGCGCCGCGCGGCCCGCGCAGGGTCTTGTGGGTCGTCGTCGTCACGATGTCCGCCCACTTGACGGGGTCATTGTCGCCCGTCCAGACCTTTCCGGCGACCAGGCCCGCAAAGTGAGCCATGTCCACCATGAACACGGCTCCGCACTTGTCGGCAATCTCGCGGAAACGGCGGAAGTTTATCTTGCGCGGATAGGCGGAGAAACCCGTCAGCAGGACGAGGGGCTTCACCTCCATAGCCTGCTTCTCTATAGCGTCATAGTCCAGGAGGCCGGTCTCCTTGTCCACGCCGTAGGGATGGCTCTCGAACATGCGGGCGGAAACGTTCATCTTGTAGCCGTGGGTCAGGTGGCCGCCGCAGGAGTAGTCCAGGCCCATCAGCTTCTGGTTGCCGAACCTCTTGCGCAGCATGTCAAACTGCTCGTCGGTCAGGTCGGACAGGGACTTCACGCCCAGCTCCTCAAGCGTCGGGGTCTCCACGCGGGAGCTCAATATAGCCCAGTAGGCGACGAGGTTCGCGTCCGCCCCGGAATGGGGCTGCACGTAGGCGTAGTCCGCACCGAAGAGCTTCTCGGCCTCGCGGGCAGCGGTGTTCTCAACCGC
>CAMNGY010000429.1 GCA_946538795.1 uncultured Treponema sp. | reverse complement strand
TTTTTTGTTTCCTCTTTTCCCGGAATATATGTATCCATCAAATCTCCAGAAACAGGTCCGTGGGGGTCCGTGCTTCCAGCACTTTCCGAATAATATGCCTTGCTATACAAATCCCAGCACCACTCAGGCCCCATACTCATGTCATAAAGACCAAGTACATTTGGCTGTTTCTGAGCCATTTTATACGGAATCTCGCGATTAACAACCTTCCTATAATCATTGCTTCCACTGAATTTGTAGGAACTTTTATGTTTGCCCCCGCGAGCCGCATACTCCCATTCCGCTTCGGTGGGAAGCCTGTATCCGTCAGCTTCCCAGTCACAGCTGATTTCACCTCGTATGACCGATGTCGTGCTTGTCATGTACGCATCGTGCGTTTTGTAAAGCTCAAAAGCGTATGTAACCGCATCCTTGGAGCCGTCCGCAGCATAACAAGGAGCAAGCCCTTCAAGGACGCTCAGCCTGTTGCAGAAGGATATCGCCTCATACCATGATATTCCGAACGCAGGAATGCTGTCGTACTCATCTTCTGGTACAGGCTTGTTATACCAGGCATTTGCATAGTTGAATGGCCAGTATCCTGTCACATCGCCCCACAAGCCAAGCGAGACCTTTACCTTGCTCATATAGAAACTAGAGACGGTTACGTTATGAACGGGGGCATCCTTGTCACCGGCATCGGTACTACCCATCTGGAATGTTCCGCCTTCAACATAGACCATATCGCTTTCCTGTGCCTGAAGCAGTGAAAAAGTGGCGAAAGCAACAAACACAGCCGCAAACAGTTCCTTTAACATCATAAAAAAACTCCGTTCTTTCCGATTCTATGACAATTCCTGTTATTTCATACCATCAGGGCAAATTCCAAGCAGCTCTGCCCCCCTGTGTCTGCCCATAGTATACAGCATCGGGGGCGGGAGTTTGTCACCAAAACGGCGACAATTTAGGCTTCAGGATTTTTTTTGTCTCTGTCCTCCCAGAAGCACTTTTCGCCACAGTCAAAGAGCAGCGCATTGGTCTTGTCTATATCGTAGCCTTTGGTCACGCAGTATTCTATGATTAGTTCCCGTCTGCTTGACGGAACAAGTACATGGCCTGCAAGCGCAAGAAATTTCCTATATTCGTCAATGGGAAGCCTTAGCGCAAGACCGAGGGCAAGGACGGCTTCCTTCGGAGAAATATGCAGCTGGTCTTTCCTGTTTATGAGCTTTGAAAAACTCTTGTTGTCCATGAAAGCCTTTTTGTAGACATCGGCATTCCCCAGCCCTCTGTCCGCAATCATCTGAAGCAGGGTATCACTGAAATTCTTCTGTGGCTTCGTTTCAGCAAGAAAAGCGTCAACGCTGTCAGGTATTCGCCCCGTTAATGTGCCGGCCTCGGTTTTCCTGTCCGCAAGCCCCTTGTCATCAGTGGCAGCCTCCCTTTCGTCCTGTTTGTGCTCTTCCTCCCCGGCTTGGTTCTCGTGAAGGAAGTCCTCTATGTCGTCGAACAGCTTTTTGGAGACCTTGTTGGATTCGTCGTCATAGACCACGAGGATTACGTCCATCTCGTGTTCCAGGAGAAATGCGTTTATCTCGTCGAGTGCGACCCGCAGGGCAAGCTCCTTTGGGAAGCTGTATGTTCCTGAAGCAAGCAGGGGGATGGCAATGCTTTTGCAGCCCAGCTTTGCGGCGAGGGCGAGGGAGTTCCGGTAGCAGTTCCTGAGGATTTCCTCCTCTCCGAACTTTCCGCCCTCGTACCATACGCCCACCGTGTGGATGATGTACTTTACGCCGTGTTCCCTGAGGGCGAAGGAGTCCGTCTCACGGGCTTGTCCTCTTGGAATCTCCCCTATGCAAAGCCTGGCCTCAAGGAGCTCTTTCATTCCCGCCGCCTCATACACGGCGGTATCCGTCCCCGCCCCCACGACAGGCCGAGGATTCGCCGTGTTAACGATCGCATCAGCCCGTACCTTGGTGATGTCGTTCCGTTCTATCCTAAAAGACATACATCTATTATACCACGAAAACAGCGGCAGAAACAGGGCTTCACGCGTCTGGGTGACGTCTCTCACGCGTCCGGGTGGCGTTTCTCACGCGCCCGGGTGACGTTTTTCACGCGGGCGGGTGCGGGCTTTCACGCGTCCGGGTGGAGCGGACATACAACTTGAACGAAGTTCCTGACTAACCGTAAGAAGGAGCCGGGCAGTTTTGCGAGACAGGGAATCTTGAAAACTGGTACAGAATCGTGTAATATTGAGCAACAGGAGCTTGAAAACATGAGCCTGATATACAAAGATACGCATGACTTTACGGTCGCTGAACTTGAGGATTTGTTCCTTTCCGTGGACTGGTCTTCCGGCCATTACCCGGAAAAGCTGCTCGTTGCGATGAAGAACTTTGAGTCCGTCATCTCAGCATGGGACAACGACACGTTGGTCGGGATGATATGCGCGATGGACGACGGCATCATGAACGCATACATCCATTATCTGCTTGTCCGACCGGAATATCAGGGAAAGGGGATCGGGAAAACGCTGGTCGAAAAGGCGAAGGAGAAATACAGGGACTATCTCAGGATTATCCTCGTGGCGTACAACAAGGAGCTTGCCTTTTACGAACGCTGCGGCTTCAAGAAGTCGGATGACTGCAGCCCGATGTTCATAACGGACTTGTGGACATAAAGAGCTGGGACTGTTTCTTCTTGGACTTGGGAATGCCAGGACTGAATTCATGCCTCCCAATCAAAAAGCCCCCGGAGCCGGAGCTTC
>CAMNGY010000428.1 GCA_946538795.1 uncultured Treponema sp. | reverse complement strand
ACGACAATTCCTTATGGCTGTTTGATGAGCTGGCAAGTTAATTGGACAGCAGTGTAATCAATTATATATTTCCCTGTGACATGAAACAACGTCACCTTGACGGAATCATCCCTGATTGAGATAAGAGGAGCATTCTTATAAGACAGCTTGGCCAGCTGTTGCCGCAGGGCAGACGGGAAACTGCCGTCAAAATCCTTCCCGCTGACGATTTTATAGCGTGCAAGTGCATCCGCAATGCAATCAGAAATGACTTTCTCAGCCCCCTCATCCGGGGTATCCTCGACTGGGGTTATGATAATCTCAAGCTTACGGTTCAAAAAAGACCGAGGCAATGAGAGGATAGGCCTTAGATTACTGGAATCAACTACAGCCCTGACACATTCCATATCCGTACCTTCGAATCTGACTGTAGCATATTTTACCGGTATACTCAAGCCTCAGCACTGGCTCATGTATTTTTTGTCGGAGTTCCTTCAAGGATGTGTTGTACCACAGGGGAGATGTTGTAAGTCAAACTCCTTTCCGTATCTGCGCCGTCCGCCAGGGGCAGCCGTTGCAGTCCTCTACCTCATGCGATCGGCCTTCCCGGTGCAATCTCCTGATTCCCATGAGCCTCTCGTCATGCCAGCAGTCATGGATGCTCCGCTCCGCCGCATTCCCCAAGTAGAGCCCCCTCAGGCTGTCGTTGTTGCAGCCAAGTACCGTCCCGTCCCACTCTATCGTGGGCCGCTGCCACAGCTGGGGGGCAGGCCCATCTTGCGTCTATCCCCGTCTCGCGGCGGGTTTCATCGGTGTACTCGAGCATCGCCACCTCGTCCGCAAATGGCTCGGTCAGCGCACGGTAGTGCCGGGGAAAGTTTGTTTTATAGCTCGGGAATCTTTCCTATTCCGCTTCCATTTTATAGAAGCGGTGGTCCCTGTCCAAGAAGACCAGATAGAATGTATCTGCGGAAAGTGAATATGTCCTGGAGGTCTCCTCATCTACAAAGAAACCGATTATCCTCGCCCGCTGGTCCAACCTGAATCGTGCCCAACGTACACCTTCTTTTGGAAGATGCTTTGGCCATTCAAAATCGCTGTTCACAGGGAAGTCGCCGTATATGGCCAGTATCTTCAGGCCACCAGCTCCACATCGTTCATTGAGCCAGTATTTCTTAGTGTTGCTGGAATATTCCTTCAGTTTGTTCAGAAGGTCAAGTCTCTCCTTATCCGTCCAATCCTTGAAATCCTGACCTGCAAGCTGGACCCTGTTTCCGTTACGCCTGCTGAATTGTTCCCAGAAAGTTTTTCAGATTAAACAGATTATACAGAGGGAGGTTCAGAAGACCTGCGTCAAACCTGAAGTCCCTGAGAGAGGTGCGGACGGCGACCTTCGGCGCATATTTCCCGCGGAACACCTTCAGGCTCTGTGCATGGACGCTCAGCCCGGCCTTCGCCTCCACGGGAACAATCATGTTCCCGTGCGAGAATATGAAATCGACCTCGCTCGTAGCCCCTTCAGACCAGTAATAGATGCTGCCCGCAATTTTCTGTGAAGAAAGCTCCTGGAGGACGAACTGCTCCGTCAGGCTCCCGTTGAATTCGGAGAATATCCTTTCGTCCTCGATTATCAGGGACGGCTCTATCTCGCACATCGTGCGGAGCAGCCCCAGGTCAAGAAGGTAAATCTTAAAAGCCTTCAAATCCTCATAGGCCTTGAGGGGGAGCCTTCCTCCGCTCACTAGGCTTATCTTACGGATGAGCCCCGAATCTTTGAGCCACAGCAGGGCATCCTCATATTCCCGTGCCCTCGCGCCTTCCTTAGCCAAACCGTAGACGAACTTTTTGTTCGGCTTCGCGAGCTGGCTCGGGATTGAATCCCACACGTGGTGAATCTTCGGGACCATGGCCCTGGGCGCATGCTTCGAGAAATCGTTCCGGTATGACTCGAGGATTTCCGCCTGTATTCTCGTCACGGAAGAGAAGTCTTCCTCATTAACCCAGTCCTGTACGGCCCTCGGCATCCCGCCGATGATGAAGTACTTCTTGATGTAGTCCAGAAGCCGGTTCCGCTCGAATTCAGGGGGCGTTTCCGAAAAATGCTCCTCCAGGGATTCGACCAGGAGGGCCTCCCCGTTGGCAAGGAGGAATTCCCTGAACGAGAGAGGCTCAATCCTCAAAAAATCGACTTTGCCAACGGGGAACGAGGTCCCCTCATGGAGCGTGACTCCCAGGAGCGACCCCGCGCAGCAGATGTCATATTTCTTCTCGTTCTCCGCAAAGTATTTGAGCGACGTGAGCGCCCGCCGGCATTCCTGTACCTCGTCAAAAATGATGAGGGTCCTGCCGCACTCGATTTTTTTTCCGTGAAATGACGAAAGGTAGCCTATTATCCTTTCGGGCGAAATCTCGCCGTCGAAGATTCCCTTCAGGGAATCCGTCTCCTCGAAGTTCACGTAGCAGACGTCTTCAAAACAGACACGGCCGAATTCTTTTAGGAGCCATGTCTTGCCGACCTGCCTCGCCCCCAGCAGGACAAGGGGAAGCCTGCCGGGCTTTTCTTTCCATGCTTTCAGCTCTTCCAGAGCGCTCCTGTACATAGCTCAGATTATATCACAAAAATCGAATCTTGAACAGGATAAAATTACACTTTTTTCGAACCGTAATCCAAGTTGTTTCCCACAAATTCCGAAGCCTGAGGCTACAGGAGGCTGATGCTGTAAGTCAAACTCCTTTCCGTATCTGCGCCGTCCGCCAGGGGCAGCCGTTGCAG
>CAMNGY010000427.1 GCA_946538795.1 uncultured Treponema sp. | reverse complement strand
AGAATGAAGGGGAGCATGTACAGGGGGCGCGGCTTGGGCTTGTCCTGCGGGACTGCATCCGTCTGCGAGATTATGAATGAATCGGAAACCTGCCTTGAGTATTTGGCGCAAAAGACATCCATGGACTCGTGTGTCTTGCGGGCCGAGGATTTGACCTCAAACACGACAATCTTTGCCCCGGACTGAAGGACGAAGTCCACCTCATAGCTGTGGGTGCTGCCTTCTTTCATCCATGTATGGTAGTATAGATCCCTTCCGGTGGATGCGATTACCTGGGCCGCCACGTTCTCGTACAGGTACCCCAGGTTCGCGGAAAGCTTGTCGCCAAGAAGCTTGCTGTAGATGTTGTCCCCGGCGTTCGGGGAGGCATCGAAGAGCATCGTCGTGAACAGCCCCGTGTCCGCCAGGTACAGCTTGTATGTGCCGTCGTCCCTCGTCTGCGACAGGGTGGCACCGGGATCCAGCGTGTTGTGGCAGGGAATGACGGTCTTCGAGTCTAGGAGGTCCGACAGCCTCTCGTCATCTTTGTCAATTCGTCTTTTCTGGGTGGCCGCCGAAATCACATACTTCTTTTTGTTCGTCGCAAGCTGGCTTGGGACGGCCCTGTACATCCTCCCGACCAGCCCGGAGTCGTCTATCTTTTTGAAGTCATCTATGTAAAGGCTTATGATTCCTCTCTTGACGGCATCAATCTGCGAGAAATCCTTGCCGTCCACATACGCCTGTACCGCCTGGGGCATCCCCCCGACGGCCATATACAGCCTGAAGTCCCGCATCAACTTGCGGTTGACGGCATTTCCCACCGGGGCGTTCGATTTGTACAGGTCGCGGAGCAGGGGGTACGCGTTGTTCCCGTGACGGTCTGCAGCTTGAGGAAGAAAAAGTCCTGGTTTGCTATGTCCTCAAAGGCTGACAGCAGGTCTGTGTTTATGTTCGCGAAGTCAACCTTTATGTAGGAGCGGTAGTTCTCCCTTGCGAATTCCTCTGCTATCGTGGATTTCCCGACACGCCTGGCCCCTTCGAGCAGGGCGGCATAATGGGGCGCGAGGTTTTCCTTCCAATATTTGAGCTTGTCCAAGGCTTTTCTTCTTAACATAACCGCTTCAGACCTGTATTCTAAGCCAAAAGTGCAGTTATTTCAAGATTTTTTCTGGTCAAAAGTGCAGTTATTTCAAGATTTTTTCTGGCAAAAAGTGCAGTTTTTTCAATATTTTGAGTTGCCTTCCGCCCTAAACGGACGGCACCGTCACGATCCTCTCTGCGCTCTTCACATATCCCCATCATGAAGGTTCCTGCCTCGACCCTTACGAAGTCCTCGGTGGCGGTCTTGAGCGCCGCAGCTGCCTCCCCGCTGTCCTTGGCGGATTTCTTGCCAGACTTCTTGGGCTTGCCGCTTGCCAGTGATGCCGACAGTGCCAAAGCCGCCAGCAGTGCTACGGTCTTCCATTCTGTCCTTTTCATACGAGCTTCCTGAGCTGTGTTTTGTTATATCTTACTTGACCGTTCTGGGGGTGTCAGGAAAAAAGTCGGGGAGTGGTACGGCAACTGTGAGGCGTTAAAGCTGCAGCTTTGAAATGATAAAGCGCTCGCTTTACGGTGTCAAAGCAGGAGCTTTATGGTGTTAAAGCACTCGCTTTGATGTGTTAAAGCGGCAACTTTAAGAGGGTAAAGCAGGCGCTTTTCATCAAGCTTCGATGCTTTCACTTGACAACTGCTATGTATTGTATTACATTGTATGTTGGAGGTGCTACATGGCAACATTAAGTATACGCATGGACGACTTTACCAAGACGGCGTTCGAGGGCTTCTGCGAGTCCATCGGGCTCACGGTGTCGGCGGCGGTGAACATGTTCGCCAAAATCGCTGTCCGTGAGAACCGCATCCCGTTCAATGTCAGCGGCGACCCCTTCTGGTCCGAGGAGAATCAGGCCCGGCTCAAAGAGTCAATCAAGCAGATTGAGGATGGACACTATTCTGAGCATGAGCTGATTGAGGCCGATTGATGCGGAAAAACTGGTCAGAAATGGCTTGGGATGACTATTTGTCCCTGCAGTCCGACAAGCGGCTGCTCAAGAAGGCTAACGAGCTGCTGAAGGACATCGACCGGAACGGCTACAGCGGTTTGGGAAAGCCAGAGCCTCTCAAGGGAGATTTGAGCGGCTACTGGAGCCGCAGGATTGACGACTACAACCGGATTGTGTACAAAATCGAGGGCGATGCCGTATATATAGCCCAGTGCGGCAGCCATTATCACAAGTAGTCGGACAAGGCCGCCGCGAACTAATCCTTAGCTCAGGCCCTTGGCGATGCCCTTGAGCGACTCGGAAGCGGCGGAGATATGGGCCGTGGCCTTGGTGAAGCTTTCGGCCCCGGCGGAAATCTGCTTGAGCGTGATGAGAATCTGCTCCGTCGCCGCGGCCTGCTGCCGGATGATGGAAGTGATGTTCCCCGCGCTCTGTGCCGTGATTTCGGACGCGTTTTTCATGCTTGCGAAGCGCTCCTCGAGCGTCTTTGCGCTGTCCACTCCCTTCGCGATTTTCGACGTGCCGTTTTCGCTCATCAGGATTAGGCCGTCGGAACTCTTCTCGATTTCTGAGATTTTACCCTTGATTTCCTTTGTCCCGTCGATGATGCTGTCCGCAAGCCGGCGGATTTCCGTCGCGACGATGTGGAAGTTCTTGCCCGCCTCGCCCGCACTCGACGCCTCAAGTTCCGCATTGAAGGCGATGATCTTCGCCTGGTCTGCGACCGAGTTGATGAG
>CAMNGY010000426.1 GCA_946538795.1 uncultured Treponema sp. | reverse complement strand
TGAAATTCATCGTGAAATACCTTTTCCCCGCCCTGCTGCTGGGACTCTTCTTCACGATTACCTGGCCTCTGTATGGCAAGCTGACAGCTCTGTTCTTTGTCCTCTTTATACTTGAGACCGTTGTACTGCTTGCTGTCTGGCACATTGCGGGGCAGTTCATAACCAACAAGGGATGGGTGCGCGACAGCCGCTATGGGGAGGAATTCGCAAAGGAGCTGTCAACCATAAACTATGACGATGAGCCAAAGGAAATAACGCAGAAGTTCTTCGAGATTTTCCATAAGTATGTTGATTCCGGATCCATGAAAATCCTTGTTGACTCTGGGGACAACTATCTCCAGTTCGTCTACGATTCGACGGAGCCGGACGATGAGAAGACACAGGGACGTAACATAGAGATGAACGGCGAGATGTTCGACAAGCTGTTCAACCTTAACCGCCACATTGTCTTCAGGGAAAGCATCTCTTCCAGGGACTTCAGCTTGGCCAGCGTGCGCGGGGCGGTCATTTCCTTCCTGGACCAGCTGGACAGCGATGCCTTCATCCTGCTGAGCGAGGGCCGGCATGTGACGGGCGTCATAACCCTGGGCAAGAAGGGCAGCAACAATATCTATAATGATTACGACTACCGGGTGTTCAACAGCCTGTATTCGAATTTCTTCGTGATGGGCTATTACATGAAGAACATCATGAACGAGTCGGTGGTAGGAACCGTAAACCGCGAAATCAAGATGGCGGGTCAGATAATCACCTCCATACAGGAGAACATGGACCGCGTGGATCTGCCCAAGGTGGACGTGGGCTATCTTATGCATCCCGCCCACAATATCGGAGGCGAGTTCGTGGACATGATACGGCTCACCGACATGCGCTTCATCTACATCATCGGTGCCTTGAGCGGAAAGGGTATAGCGGCCTCCATGAACATGGTCATCTTGAAGTCCATTATCCGGACCTTCCTGTCGGAGACAACGGACTTCAAGATGCTGGTCGCAAAAGTGAACGCCTTCATCCGGGAGAGCCTTCCTAAGGGGACCATTTTTTCCGGTATCTTTGCCCTGATGGACTTCAGCTCCGACACGCTCTATTACATAAACTGCGGTGCGCCTGCACTGCTGCTTTACACCCGTGCCTACAACAACATCATAGAGATTCAGGGTGACGGGCACATCCTGGGCTTCGCCAAGGACATGTCCGACATCATAAAGGTGAAGAAAGTCCGCCTTGCACCGGGCGACATCGTGTTTGCCTGTACTGACGGGCTTGTGAAGACCAGGTCGCTCCGGGGCGAGAAGTTTGGAAAGGCCAGGATCCAGAACGAGCTTTTGGACAACAAGACCTATCCTACGGAACGCGTGACCCAGTTCATGTATGATGCCCTGTCGCGCTTCGCTTCTACGGAGCTGGATGAGGACGTCACAATCTTTATGATGAAGTACCTTGTACCAGAAGGAGGTCAGGCCTAATGAACCAACTGGCAATAAACGAGAAGGTTGGCCCCAACTACAAGCTGCTGGAGCTGACTGGGGACATAACGGCATACACCCTTTCCGACCTGCAGGAGAAGATGTACCAGTACATCTTGGACACAAACGTCGTCCTGGACTTGTCGCAGGTGTCCTCCATGGACGGCTCCGGTGTAGGCTCCGTGCTGGCGACGATGAATGACGGCGATGAGAACGGTACCAAGCTTTTTATAATGAACCCTTCTGATTCGGCCCACGAGGCGTTGACCAGGACGGGCTTTTGGAGTAAATTTCATGTCATCCATGCGATTACAGAAGTTTCAGATTCGTAGTCTTTTTTCATTTCTTATCATACAGGCGGCACTGCTTTTCCTTTCATGTTCCAAGAGCGGTTCGCCAGGTGCGGCCGGAATGAGGCTTGACGGCAATTCTGCTGCAGAGCAGGCTGTAGCCCTGCCGGAATCGGGGGCTGTGTCGGGAAATACTGGCGCGCCGGGCTCTTCGGCCGTACTTGCCAGTGCCAAAAAGACTTTGCCGTATCCTGCCAGGGAGAATTTGGACAAGCTGGACGCCGTGTTGTCTGGCTTGTCGCCCAGGGCTAGGGAGGCTATGCCCGTGACCGCCGCCAACAGGGCTGAATTCCTTACGGATCTGGAGCAGGTCCTTGAGGAGGAGAAGGGCTTCCGTCCTGACGACCTTTCCCTTTATTACCTGATAGACAAAAAGCACAATGTTGGCGCGGACTACGTGCCAAAGGACCTTGTGCGCCTGGAAAAGAACGAGCTGTTTGACATAAACAAGAACAACCTGTCGCTCCGGCCGGAGGCGTATGAGGCGCTCTGCGCGATGTCCCGTGCGGCGCTCGATGATGGCATAAAGCTTCTCGTCAGCTCCACATATCGGTCATATGAATACCAAACCTGGCTTTTCCAGCATTGGGTTGAGGTTGACGGCCTGGAGGAGGCCGAGCGGGAGTCGGCGCGGGCCGGGACCAGCCAGCATCAGCTGGGCGTGGCCGTGGACTTTGGCTCCGTGAGCGATGATTTTGCGGACACCAAGATGGGGAAGTGGGTCTACGCCCATTCCGAGGATTACGGCTGGTCGCTGTCCTTCCCTCAGGGCTACGAGGATATTACGGGCTTCCGCTGGGAAAGCTGGCACTTCCGCTACATTGGAAGAACGGCGTGCGACTTTCAGAGGAAATGGTTTTCGGACGTGCAGCAGTTCATGATAGAATTCATTGATGCATGGAAAAATGCCTGACGGAGCTTCGGAGAGGCTGCCAGCGCAGTTGAGTGC
>CAMNGY010000425.1 GCA_946538795.1 uncultured Treponema sp. | reverse complement strand
CCGCCAGCAGGCGACGGCGACCGAGCAGATCCTGTCCACGCTCAGGCAGATAGCCAGTGGGGTGGAAAGCTTCAGCTCTGCGACGGAGAGCATATCCCGCGCATCTGAGAAAATCCGGGCCATAGCCGAAGATTTGAACGGTTAGTGGCAAATAGGGGCAAAAACCTTTTGAATATTTTATGATTTGTGATATAATAAGGCTTTCAGGAGTTGTTGAGCAATGAAGAAGAATTTTTTTCAGCTTTCTTTCAAGCAGTTTTTGACCAGCGTAATACCCTACGCTATCATCGCCATGTACGTGTCATTTTCGTTCGCCTATCTGGTGAACAGGCTGATTGACAAGCAGGTACATAACGACACGGTGGCCCTGGCGAAGAGCGCGGAATACGAGATCCGCCTCAGGTTTGAGACTCCGTCCATCGCGCTGAACTCTCTTGTCGGTGCGGTGGAAAAGGATTCGGGGCGTGACTACGATTCCGTAAAGGCCCTGGTCACAAGCATGGGTGAGCAGTATTCCCAGTGCTCGGCCTTTTATCTTGCGATGATTGACGGTTTTGGCTCACAGAACGGCATTGTGGCGATGAGTAACGGTGAGGATACGGTTTCGGACAGGCAGCGGCTCGAGCAATTTTTTGCGGCCCCGATTGCCGCCAAGGGAGGACTGTATTCCAGCGAGTCGCAGGATACAGTCACCGGAAAGCCAGTCATCGCATTTACGCGGGCTGTCTACGATAAGGGTAGCCACAAGTTGCTCGGCGTGGCAGGCTGCTACCTGCTGCTGGATCAGCTGGCTGAGGGGCTTAAGAGCCTTACGGCTTCCGATAAGGAGAGCATGAATATCGTTGATGCGGACGGCGTGTTCCTGACTCATGACAATGCGAGCTTTGTGAAGACCAAGAACTATTTCGACGTTTCTCCGATTGGAAAGAAGTACAAGGCTTCAGAATACCTTGACGGGAAAGAGCGGGTTTTGAGCGAAAGCGGCCGTTACTATGGCGTGCGCAGAATCGGTGTCAGCCCCTGGTCCGTCGTCATTGAGGGGCCGACATCCAACTTCTCTGGCGCGTCCTATACGTGGATGTTCATCATCAATGCGGTCACGATAGTACTGATCCTGCTGGCTATTGCATACACTACCTGGTACATGAACAGGATGCGCGGCAAAGAGCGGGAGCTGGGGGGCAAGATGTTTGCCGAAACGCAGAACCTCGCCGTTGCGGCCAAGGAGAACGCGGCGACCAGCCAGGATCAGTCCGCCGCCGTCAAGGAGATTGTTGCGACAATGGAGGACAACAACGCTCTGTCCGAGAACATCGCGGTAAAGATAAAGGACGTGTCTTCCGTTGCCGTCAAGACTTCGTCCGATGTGTCGGACGGCGTGCAGCACTTGGAGTTGAACGTCGCTCAGCTGCGGGAGATTGCCGACGCCAACCAGAACACGATAAACGGAATAAAGAAGCTCAGCGAGAAGATAGACAACATCTGGGACATCGTGACCCTCATCAACTCTGTCGCCGACCAGGCTAAGATAATCGCCTTCAATGCCGAGCTTGAGGCTTCGAGCGCGGGCGAGGCGGGCAAGAACTTCCACATCGTCGCGACGGAAATCCGCCGTCTTGCCGACGGTATCATCGATGGTACCAAGGAAATCAAGGAGAAGATCAACGAGATCCAGCAGTCGTCAGACAGCCTGATCCTTGCCAGCGAGAACGGGACGGTCAAGATAAACGAGGGCTGTGATACGGCAAAGAACCTTGAGGAGAGGTTCGAAAGCATAAAGAACGCCTCCGAAGTGACTGCGACGAGCGCGGGCGATATAACGACGATAATCCAGCAGCAGGCAGCGGCGAGCGAGCAGATTCTTATCACACTCAAGCAGATTGCGGCGGGAGTTGAGAATTTCACGGCGGCTACGGAGAGCATCTCCACTGCTTCTCAGAACCTCAAGGCGATAGCCACTGAGCTCAACGAGTCAACCGACCAGCATGGCAGACAGGAGTAGAGGGGGAATATGAACGAGGACCTGATAAACGTCATAAGCGAGAGCCAGAAGGCAAGCGAGGCACAGGAGGAGGAGAAGAAGACTACCGTATGGCTCATCTTCTCCATCGCCGGCAAGAAGTATGCCATGCGGTCCGCTGACGTGCTTGAGATAATCCGCGACGTGCCGGTCTACAAACTGCCATTCATGCCTGCTTACATAGAGGGCGTGATAAACAGGCGCGGAGATCCCTTCACGGTCATAAATCCTCTGGCTGTCTTTGGCGACACTGACTCCAAGCCGCCGGAGGAGCCCCTTTTCCTCATAATGAAGAGGGACGATGACCAGCTTTCGGTGCATATCTCGGACATACTCCAGTTCACGGAGATGGCAGAGTCAGACCTGAACCTCATACCGAACGGAGGAGACGAGGATTTCTTCCTCGGGACGCTTTCATACGGCAGCGAGGAGGTTCCGGCCATAAACCCAGGCTCCTTCGAGCTTCTCATAAGGAAAGACCTTGGAAGCGCATAAACATTTTACCTGCATCGCATACAATACGGTGGACTTCCTCATTCAGAGCTGCTATGTGGTTTCTGGTATTTACCTGCAAGTGGACAGAGGCGTGAGAAGCCTCAGTTTCAATCAGGAAACCCTGCCCCACATCTACATAGGAGATCTCTTGACCAAGAGCTTCGGTTGCACGGCGAAGGATGCGTACATCGTCGTGCTCGTGATGAGAATGCAGGATTTTGTCAAGGATGTGAGCGCCAAGATAGTCGACTACACCAAG
>CAMNGY010000424.1 GCA_946538795.1 uncultured Treponema sp. | reverse complement strand
TTACGAACAAGGACGGCAAAAGCCGCCCCATCCTCCTTTTCCAGACCCGCCTGCTGGTACTTGGCGGTTATGTCTCCGTCAGCGGCGAAGCCCTGCACGAGCTTTTTGCCCGGCAGATACCCGTCGTCTTTATGAGCCGGGGCGGAAAATTCCAGGCCAGCCTGCAGTATGACGGATCCAAGAACGTCTTTTTGCGGCAGATGCAGTACCGGCTTCTGGACGACGAGGAAAAGACCCTCCTTATGGCAAAGTCCATCGTGCGGGGCAAAATCCAGAACCAGCTGACCTACATGCAGCGGATAGCCCGCAGAAAGTGCCGGGAAGGACAGGCTGATAGCGCGATAGCGCAAGTGAAAGTCCTGCTCGGCCAGCTGGAAGGTTGCGTCAGCCTGGACGTTTTGTGCGCGCTGGAGGGTGAAGGCCTGGACACTATGGCAGGAACCCTTCACAGTACGAAATACGGAAGAATGTCCCTTGTGTATGATATGATGGAAGAATTCCGCACCTGCATGGCCGACACGGTCTGCTGCACGCTGTTCAACAAAGGGAGCCTGTCGCAGGATGACTTCGTTCATGGGACGGGTACGGAAGCCGTATATATGACGGAAAAAGGAAGGCGCACTGTTATAGAGGCGTTCGAGGCAAAGCTTCATACCCGCATCAGATATGATGGGTTCAAAGGCGATTACGAGCAGCTGGTTTTTGAGCAGGCTTGCCGCTACAAGAAGGCCTTATCCGATGGCACCGGCTACGAACCCTTCCTGTACAAATGAGGTGAGCCGGATGTATTACGTGATAGCCTATGACATAAGCGACACAAAAAGGCGGAACCGCTTTGTAAAGACACTGAGCGACTATGCCTACCGTGCCGAGTACTCGGTGTTCGAGATGAAGGCAGAGCCTGCCGAGATGCAGAGGCTGCTCCCCAAGCTCAAGATGTGGATAGACGAGACGGAGGACAGCCTGCTCGTCTACGAGATGGGCGAGGCCCAGTGGAAAAAGCATGTCCGCTACGGCCTTTGCGACGACCCGGATGGCCATGTAGGGAGGGATTTCGAGATTTTCTGAAAAAATGCATTTCCCACTATCAATCAGGACTAGGCTGTTTCCTCCTGTTATTGTAGGTGAGGTGATGCCAACGCGCTCTCACAAAGATTACAGGAGGAACTATGGAAAAACTGAAGAACATCGGCAAGACAGCGATGACCGTACTCAGGAAGGCCGCCAAGATTACCCTCCCCTCTACTTCAACGATAGCTATGTAGAGGTGCTTACAAAAGTCACAAATGAAACCTAGGAGGACTGTCGGTATGAGGAGTTTTATGAAGATTTGTGCGCTTATCCTGTTGCTGGCCGGGCTTCGGTTCGCCTCGGATGTGGGGACGGCGGTGCAGTTCATGAACAAGTTGCTGCCCTTCCCGGTTCTCGGCGGCCTGTACCTGCTCCTGCTGGCAGTTTTGCTGTATGACCTCGTGCTTGCCCCGCTGGTTGCGTATGCGCAGTTGCCACGCGTAAAGCGGGACGGAAACACCGACGTGCTGGGGCTTTCGCGGATGATAATGCGGCAGCTTGAAAGGAGCGGAAAGGAATCGGGATTGACGGAGCAGTTCCGCGATGCGCTGCAGATACAGGATACGGAAAGACTGTGTGTGCTCGTGGACGGCTATTATGGCGGGCTGGATAGCGACACCGCAAGAATTATCAGGAACTACAGCATGAATACGGCATTATGCGTGCTGGTAAGCCGAAATCCGGCACTGGATGCCGTGGCGATGTTCGTCGGTCAGTACAGGCTGTCCCTGGAGCTGATGAGGCTGTATGGCTTCAAGCCATCGCCCGTGTTCAATTTTCTGAGCCTTTTCTGGATTGCGGGCAGCTCCATTGCGAACGGCATTTTCGGCCAGGCAACGGCTGACTGTGCCGGAGAGATTTTCGAAGAATTCCTGTGCGACAGCGTATTGGAGGACGGCTTGGTCTCAAATGTCCTTTCAAAGCTCGGCGCGTCCGCCGTGGAAGCGATGGCGGCGGCGACGACAGTCTACGTGACCGGATGGGTCGTCAACCGGAAGCTCAAAGGCGAGAGTGCTTCCATTCCCGTAGGAGAGCTTCTTAAAATGCGGAAGGAAGCGAGGAGAGCGCTTTTTGGGAATTTCGCCGACAGCCTGAAAACAAAGCTGAGCAACATCCAGCAGTAGGGGGATACAAAGTCCGGTGGGGTCAGGCGTCGCCGGAAGCCGGCCCGCTAAACGCTTGCAAAATCAGGAGTCCTGGGATATCCTGTTGTCAATAATGACCTGGCCGTCTCCTCCTGTTATTGCAGATGAGTTGCTGCCAGTGCGCGGAAAAAAGACGTATGGAGTTTGCCAAATGTGGCGAACGGTGCTATACTATCATACATTTTATAGGAGAACAAGTAAAATGAAGAAGATTGTGTTTGCGACGCTTCCCATGCAGGAGGTTGAGGGGGACGGATGGGATCCCGAGGGCTATGTGTACAGCTTCGAGGAGAACAAAGACTGTGAGTGTGCCAAGAAAGTGCATTTCGCCGTGGACGGGTTCCTTGCAGCGACGCTCAAAAAGGATGAGGACGTGAAGGTTGTGAGAGTCCTCGTGAACTCGGGGAAATCCATGAGGAATGCCGAAATCCAGAAGGCGGAGCTTGAGGAACTGAACAAGGGAATCGGCGCGAAGATAGCGTACGATGAGGTTACGACGGAATTTGACGAGACCAGCAAGACCATAGAGGAGCGGTTCAGGAAGCTCATCGGAACGCTGG
>CAMNGY010000423.1 GCA_946538795.1 uncultured Treponema sp. | reverse complement strand
TGCATGTCGAAGGCCGGGGCTGCCTCCCAGCCGGAATGGGAAATCAGCGTCCCCCCGTCCCATATCTGTTCCGCCGTCGCATAATACAGGAGCGTGTCGGACGGCAGGCCCCGGCCCATGCTGTGAATCACTTCCGTCAGCTTTTCCCGGTCACCGGCAAGGGGCGGAACGACATCCGAGAGGGTCTGCACCAGATCGTTGTACTCGCCGAGGATCCCGGTTATCTCTTTGTCCAGCGTCTCCATCGTCTGGTCAACCGAACGAATCGTGGAGCTTTTCACGACGTGCATCAGCAGGGATATATAGGAAAAACTTAAGAACAGGGCGACGATAAGCATAGAGCCGATCGTCCCGATCAGGACTTCCGTCCTGAGAGACATCTTCTTACCATTCATAGGAAACTCCTTCTCATGCCAGAAAGCGGCGATAAAGGCATCGCATATTCCGCCTGTCTGTAATACATGGGGCAATTATAGCATAGTTTTGTTTTTTTGGGGAAGTCTGATATGAAAAAATCTGTTATGTCGTGTCCTTCCGGCCGATGGCAACGCGATTTTCTGCCGCTTGTCAAAGGATGATAACGACCCCTTACCTGGCCTGGAGCATCCGCTCTATTCTGTCTAGCCGGGATTCCAGGCCAGACAAGCTGCTGTGAATCATAGTCTGCATCATTGCGGATATGGCATTCAGCTCGTTGTAGTTGATGTCGTTCTTGTTGCCGCCGAAAAGCATGGCGGGCGTGACATTCAGCTCCGTGGCTATCCTTCCTATGAGGCCGGCGGAAGCGAACTGAGTGCCTGTCTCTACTATAGAAAGGTGCTTCTGGGAAATCTTCAGCTTTTCGGAAAGCTGTTCCTGGGTAAGGCCCGCCTCTTTCCGGTACTTCTGCACGTTCTTTCCGAACAGGCGAGGAATGCTTTCATTTTCGTCCGCTGTTTTTTCTTCCATAACAATGACAATTATCCACGTTAGTTTTGTCATGAAAAACTTGCTTTTTAGTAATTGAATACGACTTATTTGGTAGTAAATTTGATGATGATATACAGGGATGGGGCCGGAACGGTGGCTGGCGGTGGCAGAAATGGCTTCCGCTTTGTGCCGGATGGTCAGCTTCCTTTCCTCTGGATTTTATGGTATATTTTAAATGACAAGAGGCTTATGACATGAAATTTACCCTGCTGATTATAGACGACGAGAAAAACATCCGCGAAGGGCTTGCCGCCAACTTCGAGATGGAGGACTACAACGTCAAGACCGCCTCCAACGGGGCGGACGGCCTCAAGCTGATTGAGAAGGGAGACATAGACCTCGTCATAACCGACCTGCGCATGCCCGGAATCTCAGGCGAGCAGGTGCTTGCCAAGGTGACTGCCGAGACCCCCGGCATTCCGGTCATCATCCTGACCGGGCACGGCTCCATCGACAGCGCGGTGGACGCTATGCGGCACGGGGCCTACGACTTCCTGACCAAGCCGCTCAACCTGGACCAGCTGGGCATGATCGTCAAGCGGGCACTTGAAAGCCGCGAGATGAAGGTCCAGCACGAGCAGCTCAAGCAGGAGCTTGCCGACACGTCCTCGCTCAAGGAGATGATCGGGAAGTCCGCCGCCATGCAGCGCGTGCAGGAGATGATCCGCAAGGTCGCCCCGAGCAGGGCGAGCGTCCTGATTACCGGCGAGAGCGGCGTGGGCAAGGAGCTGGTCGCCAACGCGATTCACAATCTGTCCCCCCGCAAGGACAAGAGCTTCATAAAAGTCCACTGCGCCGCCCTGAGCGAGACACTGCTTGAGAGCGAGCTCTTCGGCCACGAGAAGGGGGCCTTCACCGGGGCGGAGAAGATGCAGAAAGGAAGATTCGAGCTTGCCCACGGGGGGACGATTTTCCTGGATGAAATCGGTGAGATAAACCCGAGCGTGCAGATAAAGATTCTCCGCGTCCTGCAGGAAAAGAAATTCGAGCGGGTCGGGGGCGAGCAGACGATAGAGGTGGACGTGCGAATCGTCGCGGCGACCAACCGCAACCTGGAGGAGGAGGTCAAGGCGGGAAGGTTCCGCGAGGACTTGTATTACCGCCTGAACGTCGTCCACATACAGGTACCGCCCCTCCGTGAGCGCAAGGACGACATCCCCCTGCTGATGGCGGGCTTCCTTGACGAATTCAACAAAGAGAACGGCAAAACGATAAAGGGGCTTAGCAACAAGGCGAAGGCCGCGATGTTCCGCTACGCCTGGCCCGGCAACATCCGCGAGCTGCGTAACTGCATGGAGAGCGCGGTCGTCATGTGCTCCGCTGACGAAATCAGCGAGCAGGACTTGCCGCCCTCAGTCTCTGCGTCCGCAGGGGCGGGCGGAGGAGAGAACAGCGTGAGCGTGCCCCTCGGCGTGACGCTGGATGAGGCTGACCGCCTTGTGATCGAGGCAAACCTTGCCGCCAACAAGGGCAACAAGAGCAAGACGGCGGAAATCCTGGGAATTGGCCGCAAGACCTTGCAGCGAAAGCTTGCCGAGTGGGGCAGCGATGCCGCGGAGGACAGCTGATGGCGGGGATGTATGAGAAGCTCGGAGACCTCCTAAACGAGACGCTGGAGGCGGGGCACGTCAAGTTCGTCCACATTGAGCGGGAAGATGTGTCGGACGAACCTGACGGAAATGCTGCCCCCGATGATGAGGCAGGCCAGGATTCGGCCGGGGCTGGCGGGCAAACTGCCGGCAGTCAGTCCGCTGAAGGCCAGCCCGGTGAGCGCAAAGACGACGCGGACTTTGCCCGCTCCTTTTACC
>CAMNGY010000422.1 GCA_946538795.1 uncultured Treponema sp. | reverse complement strand
CGCTGAAAAGCGGCGGCAGGCCGCTGGCTTTTTTGTCGTTGCCGCGGGCGTTCTGTTTGCGTACCAGGTCCGCATGGCCCAGAATGGTGAAGCGGCTTTCGGCCAGCATCCGCCGCTCGCTTGCAAAGTAGGCGCAGACTGCCTTGCGGGCATCTCCCCCGAAGTATTTTGCTATCCGCTCCCGGGTTTCCTGCAGGGGGCCGTCGGCCTCAAAGAAACCGCCGTCACCGACGACGTAATGCACTGAGCCTATTATGAAGTCCGGCGAGAACTGCCCGTAGGAATCCTCGTCGTACATGTCCGGCCGGCACAGGCCCGGTATGTAGTCGGCCTCGAAGCCCGTCAGTATTTCAAGCCGGCCTTGGCAGGCTTCCTTCAGCCGCCTTATTTCCGCGCGGTAAGCTTCGTAGCTTCCTTCCGTCACGGGAATGTGCCAGTCATCACAGAAGGGGTACATCGCGTGAGAGCTGAAGCCCAGTATCTGAAAGCCCTTTTGGACGGCGGCCTGTGCCATCGCCTCGGCGCTTTCCTTTCCGTCGCAGAACTGCGAGTGGGTATGGTAGTTTGTCTTGATCATAGCGAGCTTTTCCAGTTCTTTATGAGGGATTTGAGTTTGATGAAGTCCATGGCGAAGGCCGTCCTGCGCTCGTCGAAGGTCTTCAGGTCCTTTGCCATTGCGGCCCGCTCCATTTCCTTCGCCGTGTCGCGGAGCTTGTACGCGCTTACAGCCGCACTGCTTCCTTTGAGCGTGTGCGAGTCGAACCTGAGCTGGCTGAAGTTCTTGTCGGGTTCGGCAAGCTCCTTCTTCAGTTTTTCCAGAAGCTTCTGGGACTGCTCCTCGTATTCCTGCATGATGGACAGGGCCAGCTCCGGGTCGCCCCCCGCCGTGTTCATGAAGTCCGCTATGTCCCACATCTCCGAGGCCGCGTTGTTCACTTCAGCAAGGTTCACTATGTCCTTTGCCTCGGGAATGAGCAGGACCGTGTTCCATTTCTCCAGCATCTTCCGCACGGAATCGCGCTTGTAGGGCTTTATGAGTATGTCGTTTATGCCCATGGTGGTATATTCCCGGATGTCGTCCGGGTCGTCGTTTGCCGTGCATGCGATTATTATGCCCTTGTAGCCGTCGCGCCGGATTTCCTTTGTGGCGTCAATTCCGCTTTTGATAGGCATGAAGATGTCCATGAAGATGATGTCGATCTGCGGGTTGGAGGCAATGCGCTCCACTGCCTGCTGCCCGTTTTCGGCCAGGAACACGTTGGCCCCGTATTTTTCCAGGAAGGTGTGGAGCAGCTTGCGGTTTACGGGGTGGTCCTCCGCCACCAGGATGGAAAGTCCCTTTGCTATAACGGATTCAGAGGCCCTTGCGGCTTTCTTCTTTTCGTTCCGCTCTATCTCGCCGGCGGTGTATTCGGTGCGGTTGAATATGGCCAGCAGGCGCTCGCGTTTTATGGGCTTGTAGATGTAGCCGTCAAAGAGGTCCAGCATCTTCATCTTGGCGTCCTTGCCCATCTGCCCTTCCGCCACCGTCAGGTAGAGGCGGAGCGGGGTGATGGCGGCGGACTTCCTTATGGTGCTGGCGATGCTCCATCCGTCTATGCGGGGCATGAGCATATTTATGAAGGCTATGTCGAACGGCTTTTTTGCCTCCGAGCTGTTCGCAAGTTTGTTCAGGACCTCCTGCCCGTTTTCCGCGGTGTCTATGTTCATTATGCCCAGGGAGCGCAGCTTTTTTACGAACGATGAGGCGGCCAGCCGGTTGGGGTCGGCTATGAGGATCCTGGCATCCTTGGGGATGAAATCCGGGACAGTCTTCTCAAGGTCAAAGTCCGCCTTGACCAGGGGCAGGGAGAACCAGAAGCTGGAGCCGCCTGAAGGGTTGCTCCGTACCCCTATCTTTCCGCCCATGACCTCCACCAGGTTCTTGCTTATGGTAAGCCCCAGCCCGGTTCCGCCGTACTTGCGGGTTATGCTCGCGTCCACCTGGAAGAAGTCCTTGAAGATGAGCTTCTGGTTTTTGGAGGATACCCCGATGCCGCTGTCTATGACCTGGAAGAAGAGGTTGTTGTTCTGGATTGAAAGCTTGACGTATATGTAGCCCTTCGCCGTGAACTTCACGGCGTTCTTTACCAGGTTCAGCAGAATCTGCTGGACGCGGGTGGGGTCGCCCATGACGTTGCGCTGCATGGAGTAGTCTATGTCGGTTATGACCTCCAGCCCCTTGCTGAACGCATCTATGCTTATGAGGTCAACGACATGCTCTGTCAGCTCGGTTATGTCGAAGGGGATACTTTCCAGCTTGAATTCTTTGGAACGGATCTTCGTGAAGTCCAGTACGTCGTTTGCCAGCTGAAGGAGGACGTTTGCGCTGAATTCTATCTGGCGGACATATTCGGTCTGCTCCTTGTCCAGCGCAGTGTCATCCAGCAGCTCCGTGGTGCTGATGATCGTCTGGATGGGGGTCCTGACTTCATGCAGGGTGCTGGCCAGGAAACGGCTGCTGGCCTCTATGGAGTCATCGCCCATTTAAAAGCCGTTGTCAGAGTCATTCAGGGCCGCAAGCGCGGTCTGTATTATGACCTCCGGTTTCTGCGGCTTCAGGATGAAGCTGGTCGCCCCAAGGGAGAGGGCGTCGGTCACATACTGCTTGTCGGTCGCCTGCGAGTATACCATGACGGGCGAGCTGTACCTCTGCCTCTGGAGGTTCCTGAGTACGTCCAGCCCGTTCATGTTGGGGATGAATATGTCCAGTATCACTATGTCGAACACCTTGCTCCCAAGGTCG
>CAMNGY010000421.1 GCA_946538795.1 uncultured Treponema sp. | reverse complement strand
TATGTCCCTTCCTCCCAGTGTTATGCGGGGAGGGGGCATGCCATCCTTTTTTTTGTCGTTTTTAAGTATTCCTGCCAAAAGGCGCAGGACTGTGGATTTACCGCAGCCGCTTGCCCCCACTATGCTGGTCATGCTGCCTTGCTCCGCTTTTAAGGATATGCTTACGGTCAGCCCTCCTTCGGAAGTCAGTCCCCAGTTCTTGTACAGTCCGCTACATTCAAGATATGCCATGATTTTCCTTCATCCTGTTTGAAAGCAAAAATGCAAGTGTGCAAAACAGCCCTAAGACTGCTCCTGATGCGGAGGCCTGCGGAAGCCGGTAGCTTCCTGCGAGTCGGTATGTGAACATGGACAGGGTATCGAACTTGTAGAGCGAAAGTACCAGGGGGAGCGTTGCATCCGAGCAGCTCATTGCAAAACAGAAGCCCGTTCCGCTGATTATACCCCGCTTGCAGTATGGCAGGATGACCCTGAAAAGCCTGTCGGTTATGTGTGGGGAAAGCATTGCCGCCGCGTCGCTTACGCTCCCGGGAATTTTCGTTATGCAGGACTGGATTTGCCTGAATGCGAATGGCCAGTAGAGAGCTGTCTGAGCCAGCACCAGCTGGAATGGGTGGCCCCGCCGTATGAGCATCGTCATTCCCAGTCCCATAAGGACTGAGGATACGGCCATTGGCAGAAGGGGGATAGTGCGGAAGGCAGCCTTTGCTTTGAGTGGTGGAAGAGTGAGCAGCAGTGCCTGGACGAGGGCCGTCACAGTGCAGAGAATTCCCGTTGCCAGGGCCGTGAGCATGGTGTTCAGCAGAGCGCGGTAGAAACTTCTCATGGACAGAATCTGTGACCAAGCCGCAAGGGAGAATATCTTGCGTCCCCCTGTCCGCGCCGTCATGGACGATATGACTATGGAAAGCAGGGGCATGACGAAGAATATGGCGACTACGGAAAGAAATGCCGTTACAAGGGGAAGTTCTTTTTTTGCGAGTGGTATGGGGAGTGAGGATTTACCACGGAAAGAAAGACCCTTGAGCCTTTTTGCGGAATCTTCAGCCTTGGACATGAGAAAGAGGGCTATGAAAGCGACCGCACTTTCCAGCAGTGCAAGTCCCGCCGCTGCGCGCAAGTCCAGCTGGCTGCGTCCTGCATGGTAGATTGCGACTTCGAGCGTGGTTCCTCCCGTGGTCCCGAAGAGCAGGACGAACATGAACGAGAAGAAGCAGTAAATGAATACCGTAATAGCGCCTGAGATTATGGAAGGCAGTAGCTGGATTATAGTTATGCCGAAGAAGCAGCGGGCCTCGCTGGCCCCTAGGAGCCTTGCGCTGTCTGCCTGCTCTGTGTCCAGCATGCTCCAGGAGTCTGCGACGGTCGCCATGATTATGGGGAAGTTGTAGAATCCCTGCGCCATCACCAAGCCGGCAAAGGAATAGAGCATATTGACGCTTTTGCCACCCGTAAGCCGGGAGATGAGCCGGTTGGCATGGCCGGACATCCCGAAACTGGATATGTAGCCAAGCGCGACTATTAGCGGCGGGACGCAGAGGGGGATTGCAGCGAACGAAAGGAGAATTTTTCTTCCTGGAAAGTTCCTGCGGGCTACAAGAAAGGCGGCTGGAAGTCCTGTTGCCAGGGCGAGCAGGGTAGAGGCTGCTGCCTCTTTTGCCGTGTAGCCGGTGATTCTGGCTAGTCTGAGTGCCCCGTATTCTGATTCGGCCGTCCCTTCTGCGAACAGGGGCGAGAAAGCCTTTGCCAGCGGCAGGACGAAGGCAATGACCGTCAGGCAGAAGAGCAGGACGGCAAGGACTGCCCCTGCCAGTTGCAGTGCGTGTATTGCCGCCGCCCTGCCGCCTTGTCCTGTCATTTTGATACGATGTCTATGACGGCGTTCAGGATTTTTTCCGCACGCTCGCCCTGGCTTTCAAGCGTCTTTCCGGGAATGGGGGCTGCATCCTTGTAGCTCTGGGGAAGCTGCACGTCTTTGTTTGCGGGATACATCCATTGGGTAAGAGGAATCGTTGCCTGTGCTTCCTCAGAGATGAGAAAGTCCATGAAGAGCTTCGCTCCCTCTTTGTTCGGCGCGCCATTGACAAGTCCGTATCCTTCTACCTGCTCCACATGGCCTTCCTCAAAAACCAGGGCCTGGTAGCGGTAGTTCTTGTCGTATTCTACGTTGTAGGCGGGACTTGTCGTGTAGCTGACGACTAAAGGAGCCTCTCCTTCCATGAACATACCCCAGCCTTCGCTCCAGCTGGAGGTCATGGTCAGTATACCGGGCTTCAGAGCTTTCCAGAAGTCTTCCGCTTTGTCACCAAACACGCTTGCGGTCCAGGTCAGGAAGCCCAAGCCCGGGGTTGACGTGCGGGGATCCATGAGGATGATTTTCTTCTTATAAATGTCCTTTGTAAGGTCCTGCAATGATGCTGGTGGTTCTATTCCGCTCTCCGTGTCAAATATCATGGCGAAATGGCTGTAGTCGTAGGGGGTCAGGAGCCAGTCGCCCCCCAACTCGTCCTCAAGCCTGCTGTCGATTAGCTTTTCTGCGTTCTGTGGTTTGTATGCCTCAAGCACGCCCTGTTTCCTTGCTTGGGATGCAAGGTTGTTGTCTATTCCGATTATGACGTCGGCCTGTGCATCTTCCTTTTCAAGGACGGCCTTGTTCAGCGCCTGAATTGCTTCCCCGCAATCTATGAGGATCAGCTTTTTCCCAGTCTTCTGCTGGAATTTTTCTGCGAGTTCCGCGCCAGGCCCCCATTCCCCGGCGAAGCTGTCGTAGGTGTATGCAACTACTT
>CAMNGY010000420.1 GCA_946538795.1 uncultured Treponema sp. | reverse complement strand
CTTGGAAATCTGTTCCTTATATTTCTTCTCTTCGAGTTTCGAAAGCTTCTCCACTGTCGGCTCGAAGTCTTGTAGCGTTTGCTTGAGTTCCTCCTCAACATCTGCTTTCATGCGCTCAATCAGTTCGTCTATCTTGCCCCAAAGAGTCTCGAAATTCTTGTCGCAGCTTGCCCGGAGCGCAAAATTCTGGTCTTCCAGTATAATCTTCTTCAGAATTTTCAGAGCTTCATCGTCCTTGCCGAGGAAGTGCAGCTCCTTTGCCTGCTCATAGGCTGCCAGCAGATTCTTGCTTGAGAGTTCGTATGCCTTGCCGCTCGCGCTCTCCGCCTCCAGCAGCTTGCTGTTGGACTCCTCCGCCTTGTTCTGCACAAGGAGGTCGTTGCTCTTTACCAGACGCACGTAGCCCAGGTTGTAGTAGATTTCGGATGCAAGCTCGTTCGCCTCATCGCTCTTGCCGATGTCGGGATCGACATACTTGGCGGCGTTGGACAAGGACTCCTCAGCCTTGTCCAAGTCTATCACGTTGCTGAATTTTCCTGCACCGTACAGGTAAATCTGTCCCAGAAGGTCCCAGGAGATGGCATCGGTCTTGTTCTTTTCCACCGCCGCCTTGCAGTCCTCAAGGGCCTCCTCGTAGAAGCCCTTGTCGTAGTTTGTAAGGGCACGGCGATACAACTCGCGGCTCGCCGTCAGTAGGGGATTGTTCACGATGTCGTGGATTTCGTCCAGCTTGGAACAGATGCGGTCGGCAACCTCGTCCAGCTTGGACTCCATGCTGCTGAAACCGAGCGAGATGGTGTTGTTCACCGAGTCAAAGCCCTGGGCGAAAGTTTTCGCCAGCAGTGCCTGTGACGCGACAAGGGCGTAGGTATTCTCGCGGACTGCACCGCTTATCTCCGCCCCCATTGCCCTGATGGCATAGTTCGTCTCCGCCCCAGCCCTTTCCAAGGACTTGAGCCTGTCCTGCACGGCAACCTCATAGGTGCTGCTTCCACGGTAATATACGTCTGACATTGTTATACAACCTCCACGGCTACAGCCATTTCAATATTTCTGACCCGCATCCTGCATTTCCCCCATACGGGCTACTTTTGCAGGCCCTAGGCCGCACACGGAGAAATCACATCCGTGTGTTTCTTCTTTACCACAGTTTGGGTAACTTCTTCTTGAAGTCGTCCACCTTATCCTTGGCTTTGTCTTTCGTTTCTTTTGCCTTATCGAAAAGACCGGGCTTCTTCTTTTTCCCGGTGTCTTCATCCTGAACTGACTCCGGCTCCGGGTCAGGCTCGGCAAGAGCCTTTTCATCGGCGTTGCGCACTATGCGGAATCCGTGCCTGTTATCCCGCTCCTTGATTTGCAAATCGAAATTCCATTTGCCGGCACCGCTAGAATGCAAGCTGAATCTGCTTCCGTCAATGAAACCAATGTCTGCATCCCTGTAGCAACCGCCAAATCCTATGGCATATCCCTCATACCTGCCTTTTTCGGAATTGTGCTTGACAACAGCTCTATCATCATCAAATTCCTTATACCAGCCCCACTCCGAGACATTTCCGTTCATGTCGTACAGGCCGAGTGCGTTTGCCTTTTTGGTCGCAACCTCGTGCGTGTGGCGGTCACTGTTGTAAAGATACCAGGCAACGTCATCCAGATTGTTGCTTCCGCTGTATTCATACGTTTTGCCCCGCTTTCCGCCCCCCTGAGCCGCGAATATCCATTCCTTGGGGGTGGGGAGCCGCCAGCCGTTCGCGCTGAAATCGCAGCTTATCTCCGTATCTTTCGTCTTGGCCCATATCCTCGTATCGGTTGATCCGTTCACGCTGTAACAGGGAGTAAGGCCATCAATCCTGCTCAGTTCGTTGCAGAACTGCAAGGCCTCAAACCATGAGATGTTCTCAACGGGGAACATCGACCCTTCATTCCCGGACGGGGTTTCACCTATCACCGCCTCATAGAGGATTTGTGTGACCTCGGTCGAACTGATGATGAAAGGGTTGACGGAATAGCTACCTCCGTCGAACGATATCTTTCCGCCCCTGACAGTCACAAATTTTGTCTTTGCTTCAGACACAGCCTTTGCCTTAGCCATTGCAGCAGATCCGGCCTCTTCTTTTGCACGGGCTACTCGCTCTGCATTAAGTTTAGCATCAGCCTCCGCTTTATCCTTGGCACGGGCTTCCAAATCCACAGATTCGGCATTCAGGGCAGACAATTCCGTTTCTGTGGCGTTGCGCACGATGCGGAAACCACGTTTGCCGTCAGTTACCCGCCTTGATGTAAACATCATCCACGATCCGGTTTCACGTAAACTGAATTTTTCCCAAATTTTCCCGACATCATCATCTGCAAAACATCCGCAATAATAGACCTCCGTATTCGATAAAACATGAGCATGGGTATTATCATCGCTGAATGTCTTGTACCAGCCCCATTCAGAGACGTTACCGCTCATGTCATACAAACCAAGTTCATTTGGCTTTTTTCCGGCAACCTCGTGCGTACAAGCAGAACTGTTATGAGCGTTCCAGGCTACTTCGTCCATGTCATTGCTTCCGCTATAGTTGTAAATTTCGCTCTTGTCCCCCCCTGCAGCCGCGAATATCCATTCCTTGGGAACAGGAAGTCGCCAGCCGTCCGCGCTGAAATCACAGCGTATATCGGAAGCTTTCACATCGCCGCTTATTTTCGTGTAGATTGAGCCCGCCACGCTGTAACAGGGCGTAAGGCCCTGAATCCGGCTCAGCTTGTTGCAGAATTCAACGGCATCAAACCACGTGACATTATCCACTGGAAAT
>CAMNGY010000419.1 GCA_946538795.1 uncultured Treponema sp. | reverse complement strand
TTGAAGGAGATCGAGCGGCTGAAAACGGCGGCCCTCCTCTCCGCCTCCTGCGAGCTGGGCGTCATTGCTGCGGGCGGTGGGGAAAAGGAGAGAGACGCCGCACGGCGCTATGGTCTGGGGATCGGCATTGCCTTTCAGATTCCGAATTTCTGCCGTCGTCTTTTCGCAGAGAATTCAGTCTCAGTCGCCTTCATACCGACTTTTAAGAAATATCTTATCACCCAGGAGGGGGATTCTGGTCATGATGAATCCGCTGCGTTAGGGCGGAATGCGACGCAGGAATTCCTGAATGCGACGCTTACCCTTGTAAGCTTCCTGACGGCTTCATTGGTGGCCACGGGGATGGTTTTCACACCTCTTATACTTCGGGTCTTTTTCCCGGAAGAGAGTGCGGGAGCTTTGGGTGAGGCCATAGTTCTGACCCGCATCATGTTCCCTTATCTCATCGTAATCTCGGTCGCCGCCCTCTTCCAGGGCATACTAAACGGCCACAAGCTCTTTTCGCCGTCGGGCTTCACGCCTATCCTGTTCAATGCGATAGTCATAGCCATGACATACATCCTTGCTCCCCGGATGGCCAATCCTGCCCGCGCTATGGCTGTAGGCGTCATAACCGGAGGCCTGGTGCAGGCAGCTTTTCAGCTTCCTTTCGTGTTCCGCTGTGGCTGGAAGCTTTCCTTTACGTCGTTGGCCAGGGCTTTTTCAAATCCCGGTACGCGGGAAGTCCTCCGCCTTGTGGGGCCAACCGTAATCGGGATGGCGGCCTATCAGCTCAATGACATAGTTTCCTCCGCTCTTGCGACGAGGGCGGGGGAGGGAGTCTATTCTTCCATACAGTATTCCCTCCGCCTGCAGGAACTTATTCTGGGAATTTGCGCCGTAACCGTCAGTACCCTGATCCTGCCGGATCTGACGGGGTTTGCCCAGAAAAAACAGTGGGACTCATTCTGTTCCATGCTTACGCTCGCTGTGAAAATAATATCGCTCATTGCGATTCCCATAACATTTTTCTCTCTGATAATGAAGGAAAGCATTATCACGCTGGTGTTCAAAAGTGGCAGGTTCGATGCGTCCTCCATACTAATGACGCAGAATGTGTTCAGTTTCCACATAGTGGGCCTGCTTTTCATAGCAGTCAACCGTGTGGTCGCGCCGGCTTTTTATGCTCAGCAGGATACGAAGAGTCCCACCGTGGCGGGCTTGATCAACTTCGCAGTGAATATGGTCCTGGCCCTCTTCCTTTCCGCTCGTCTGGGAGGGGCGGGCATTGCGCTGGCCCTTACGGTGGCCAGCATGGTCAACATGGTTTTTCTCTTCTTGTTTTTGCGCAGAAACAGAGTTATAAATGTTGCCGTCGTCGTCAGATCTTCCATCCTGTATATGATCAGGTTGGTCCTTATGTCCCTGCTTGCATCTCTGCCTGTCTACCTTCTTAGGGACGGTCTTCTTTCGGCCTTTGCAGGAAAAGGGCGCTTGGTTTCGCACGGGATTCCCCTCTGTCTGGCAGCGATATTGTTCGCTTGTCTGGGACTTGCCATGCTGCTTGTGACCAGGGATGAAATTATGCTTTCAGCCATCAGGAAGCTGCGTCGCAAGAGAGTCTAGTAAATTTTTCCCCGGGATACGTTAATTGTCCCGTAAAAAATGCCCGCAGGAGATGAATTCTCCTGCGGGCTGCATGCTTTTTTATGACCAGCCTTTAAAGACTGGATTCATGCTTATTTCGTGGCTAGGATCGCGATTCCGGGCAGGGTCTTGCCCTCCAGGAACTCAAGCGAGGCTCCGCCGCCGGTGGACACGTGGGTCATCTTGTCGGCGAGCTTGAACTTGTTGACGGCCGCGACGGAGTCACCTCCGCCGACGACGGTCATCGCACCCTTGCCGGTTGCCTCGGCGACGAGCTTGGCGACGGCCTCGGTTCCCTTGGCGAACGCATCGAACTCAAAGACTCCGACCGGACCGTTCCAGACGACGGACTTGGCGGAAGAAATGACCTTCTCGTACTCCTTGACGGTTTTGGGACCGACGTCCATCGCCATCAGGTTGTCCGGGATGTCGATTCGGTCAACGGCCTCGGGCTTCGCGTCCGGGCTGAACTCGGCGGCTCCAACGTGATCGACGGGGAGGAGGATCTGAACGTTCTTGGCGGCCGCGTCGGCGAGCAGCTTCTTGGCGGTGTCGATGAAGTCATCCTCTACGAGGGACTTTCCGACCTTGTGGCCCTGAGCCTTGAGGAAGGTGTAGGCCATGCCGCCGCCGATGACGAGGGCGGACGCGTTGCGCAGCAGGCTCTCAAGGACGGCAATCTTGGAGGAAACCTTGGCTCCGCCGATGATGGCGACCTGGGGCTTGGGCGGGTTGTTGAGCATCGGGTCAAGGTACTTGACCTCTTTCTCCATGAGAAGGCCGCCGACCGGCTCGGCCTTCATGAACTTGGCGATCGTGGCGGTGGAAGCCTGGTCGCGGTGGGCGGTTCCGAACGCGTCGTTGACGAAGATGTCTCCGTAGGTCGCAAGCTCGGCAGCCATCTTCTCGCGGTCGGCATCGACCTTGCTCGTCTCCTCTTTGTGGAAGCGGACGTTCTCAAGCATGGCGACGGCACCCTCGGGAAGCGCGTCAATCGCGGCCTTCTGGCCGAGCGCGTCGGGCAGGAATGTGACATCCTGACCCAGTTTCTTCGCGAAGTACTCGACGACCGGCTTCATGCGGTTCTTTCCGTTGATGAACTTCTCCTTGTCTGCGTCGGTGAAGGGCTTTCCGGCCTTCTCTGCCTTCTCCTGAGCCTTCTTGACGTCCTTGTTGG
>CAMNGY010000418.1 GCA_946538795.1 uncultured Treponema sp. | reverse complement strand
AACATAAAAAGAATCCACGAATGGGCTGAGACCGAACATATCAAGGAATACCTAAGGAAACGCTGATTAAAGACCGTATTCTCCCCTTGTACCCATCGGGAACCAAAAATTTGGAAATTCTTGCGGAAAAGTCAGCCGCCCTAATCTTTTCCGCACCTTCAGGAGCCTGCGGGATGGGCTTCCCGCAGGGCTTTCCCCCCTCAAATCAGAGGGAAACCGCGCAAAACTCGACACGACATCGTCATCGTCCCTGATGAGCTTATGCGCCTCCGTTATGTCGTGGGCGTTAGCTGCCGTCGCCGTCACCGTATGGACATAGCCGGTCTGCGCGTCGCAGCCGGAATGCACCTTCATGCCGAAGTGCCACTCGTTGCCCTTCTTCGTCTGGTGCATCTCCTCGTCCCGCTTTCCCTCCCTGTTTTTGGTCGACTTCGCGGCAGCGATTATCGTCGCGTCGACCACCGTGCCGCCGTGGACCATGAGCCCGGCTTTCTCAAGCCGCATGTTCACGTCATTGAATATCTTCTCGTTGATCCCTTTGTCGACGAGGAGCTTCCTGAACTTCAGGAGCGTGGTCGCGTCGGGAACCTGCTCGCTCAGGAAGTCTATCCTGCTGAATTTCTTGAAGGCATAGCTGTCGTACATGGCATCCTCCACCCCTGCGTCAGACAGGCTGAACCAGCACTGCAGGAGGTACATCCGAAGCATCTTCTCGATGCCCATGGGCGGGCGGCCGCGCTTCCCCTTCGGGTAATACGGCTCTATCAGTGAGACCCACTCGTCCCATGGTATTATGGAGTCCATCTTGTCGAGGAACTCCTCCCGTTTCGTCTTATGCTTGCGCTCGTTATATTCGGCATCGGTGAAGGTCTTCTGGCTCATTCTCCCATTATACCACATTTTTTCGATTTAATCAGCGGTTCCCTAAAAGTTTTTTTCCAAGTTGCTCTAAATAATTCTTTACAATTTTTGTATATCCTTCAGAATAAGGTTCTACTCCCTCAAGAATTGCCGCCAAGCCTTTTTTCGCCGCTTCATCAGGAAGAGTGGGTGCTTCAGGCCGCTTTCCTGCCTGGAAGCTCGATGGGTATATCTGAGCATCTCAGCATAATCAAGTCAAGCATATTCTGAACATTGCTGAACCCGAACGCCATCCTGATTGTAAGTTTGATCTTGTTGTTCACGGCCTCGACCCTTGCGTTCGACAGCTTGTATTTTGCCGTGTTCAATATAGCCTGGTAGTGGCGGCGGATTTTCTTCTGCAGCTCATATATCGCCGGGATTCTTGAATGCGATGCCCACCAGAGCCATTTCCTGAGGGCTGATTCCATATCCTCCATGTCCGGAATCTTTATGAGCGTCCTTATGCTTTCCTTGAGGCAGTAAGCCCTGTAAAGCTTCGGGCTTGTGTTCTGGATGTACTCAAGGCTCAGCCTCTGGGTCTCGGTAAGGTTCTCAGGGTTTTTCCCGAGTGCATACTTCGTGTTCTTTATCTTCGATGCCTTTGCCTCTTCTTTCTTGCCGCCCCGTTTCTTCCCCGAACCTTTTTTCCTCTCCTTTGCCGCCTTGGTCTCCCTGGCCTTTGCCTCCTGCCATGCCTCAATCCTCACCTTGTCTATGGACTCGTTCACCCATTCAACGAGGTGGTAGGGGTCTATGCATCGATCCGCCCCGGGGCAGTATTCCTCCATTGTCTCGGATATCCACCTTGCCCCGTCCGCGGAATAGCATTGTATTGAGGCCCTCTGCTCCGCCGTCAGCTCCTCCAGGAACAGCTTGAGTATGTCCTTCCCGTGCTTCTCGTGGACCCATATCACGCAGCCGGTGTCATGGTTGACCACGACGGTGATGTAGTTCTGCCCCTTGGTGTAGCTTGTCTCGTCTATGCCGATTCGCCTGAGGTTCTCGAATCTGTGTGACGGGTTCGGGTCCTTGTCCTTTTTGACCCTTGTTACTATGGGGCCGATTGTGTTCCATGAAATCCTCATGTACTGAGCCACCGCGGTCTTATTGAGGCTCTTCGTCATCCACGCGACCTGGTCCTCGAAGTCCCTTGTGAATGACGCGCCCTTCCGCGCCCATGGAGTTCGGGCCGTATGCACGCCGTGCTCCCTGCACATGACCCGCGGGGCCTCGCCCTCAACGTAAACCTTGCACGGCCCCATGTCGAGCGCGCGCCACCTCCGTGTCTCTCTCCCTTTGTCATATCTCGCGCTCTTTTTCCCGCAGACAGGGCATCGGCACCGCTGGCCTTTCGTCACGGAGACATTGATGACGATGTTCTTCAGTTCCTTGTTCTTTGAATCTTCTTCAAGCCTGCAGCTGTTTATCTTCACGCACTTGACATTCAAAAATTGCTTCAGTATCCTTTTCATGGTGCTGTCCTTTTGCCAGTTTTTTGGGGTTAAAAAACAGTATACAAAAGTTCAGCACCTTTTTCTATACTAATTCTTTAGTTTATAAATATTTGGCTTCCTTCATCACTCCACATTTGTTGATGAAGAGCCAAAAAAACTGAGTAAATGGCTGGCTTTACGGTGTAGACCGGCACCAGCCCCGGGGTCGGCCTACTCCCGGCCCTTCCCGGCGAAGAGACCCGCCGCCTTGTGGAAAGTTTTTTCTATATACTGGGCCTCACCCTCGCTCAATGACGCGCGGGAGAACACCTGCCGCCAGAAAGCCGACATGTCATGGTCGGTCACCCGGTGGAAGAATCCCATCTGTCCCAGGCTCTCCGTAATCACGCTGACCGTCTTGTCCAGACGGGACAGGTCAATCGGCGTGTAGCCGGTCTGACCTTCGCTT
>CAMNGY010000417.1 GCA_946538795.1 uncultured Treponema sp. | reverse complement strand
CGGGGTCACGGACATAATACTGTACGTCAGCGACATAGACATGAGGGACGGAAGCCGTGGGGCGGAAGTGAGGATGCTCCTCAAGGACAAGGACTTCCAGCAGTACATAGAGATTACGGACGGGGACTCCACTTCCAGGAGCGAGATAGAGCAGGCAAGTTCTTCCGGGCAGCAGACTGTCCACACGGATACCAGGGCCTATCCGTTCACGGCGAACATCTCTTTCCGCGGTTCCTGCGTGTTCCGCTACAAATCCGACCGAAAGGAGGTCGTGGAGAACTACTACCAGTCCGGCGAGGTCATCAACGTGACGAGCAACAACGGCCTGCGCATTTGGGCCAGCAACATCAACGCGCTCAAGATACAGCTGATTGCAGGACTTGCGACTTATGACTTTGAGATTGGTAAGGCCGGCGAGGTTGTCGTAGAGGACATCAAGTGGGTCAAGGATTCCAATGGAATGTACAGCATCGTCGTAGAGAACGTCAACTGATTTTCCGCTACTATGGGCAAGGATCGCACTTTCTTTTTAGACCAGCACGGATGCGCCAAGAACCAGGTGGACGGCGAGCTGCTCATAGCCCGCCTGGAGGCCAAGGGATTGGTACGCGTGGAGGATCCCGCTGAGGCCGACCTAATAATTGTAAACTCCTGCGGCTTCATAGAGAGCGCGAAAAAGGAGAGCCTTGATTCCGTGATGGACGCGCGGGCCTCTTTTCCCGGGGCGAAAATCCTCCTCGCAGGATGCCTTGCGGAACGTTACGCCGACGTGTTCGGCACCGAGCTTCCAGAGGCGGACGGAATCCTTGGCAACGGCGACCTTTCCCTTGTGGACAAGGCCGTGGACTCCATCTTTTCGGGAAAGAGGCCCGTCATCAAGGCCCCGCAGAAAGGCGTGTGCGGCGGCGACCGGGGCAGTTTGCTTTCGTTCCGGGGCAGCGCATACGTCAAGATAACCGAGGGCTGTGACAATCACTGCACGTTCTGCGCCATTCCGATTATCCGCGGGGATCTCCGCTCCCGGCCCATCGCGGAGGTCGTGGATGAAATCCGCTCTCTTGTCGCGCGCGGCGTGAAGGAGATAAACCTGATAGGGCAGGATCTGGCCTCCTACGGGTGCGGCAGGGATGACGCCGCTGATAAGGGCGGCAGCTTTGTGGCTGGGGACAAGTCCCATCTCCTTGAGCTGATGGAGGCCATAGCCGCCGTTCCGGGGCAGTTCTGGGTGCGGCTCCTGTACATCCACCCCGACCACTTCAACACTGACATACTGGATCTGATGGGGAAGGATTCCCGCTTCCTTCCGTATTTTGACATTCCCTTCCAGTCCGGTGATGACGGCATCATCAGGGCGATGAACCGGCACGGTACGGCGGAAAGCTACGTTAATCTTATCAAGACGATCCGCTCCCGCTTCCCGGAAAGCTCCATCCGCACGACTTTCCTGACCGGCTTCCCCGGTGAGAGCGAGGAGGCGGCGGAGAACACGCGCTCTTTCCTGCGGGCGATATGCAGCGACTGGTCCGGCTGCTTTGCCTACAGCAAGGAGGAAGGAACCCCTGCCGAGAAGATGAAAGGCAAGGTTCCCCACAAGAAGGCCGAGGAGCGTGCTCATGCTCTTGAGGCGCTGCAGGCTGAGATTACGCAGGAGCGGCTCAAGTCGCGGGTGGGCAAGGTCTACGATGTGCTGGTTGAGGAAATCATAGAGAACAAGGATGGCACGGACGAGGGGCTTGCGATAGGCAGGGCCTGGTTCGAGGCTCCGGAGGTGGACGGCAACGTCGTCATATCATACGACCTGGACGATTCTGAGGCCGTCCGCCAGATTGTTCCCGGCGCTATGGTCAGGGCCAGGGCTGTTGCCTCCTCGGAATTCGACATAAGCGCGGAATGGGTGAAGGAAAGCTGATGGCGGACATGCAGGAGGCGACGGGCGGACGGGAAGCCGCGCTCCCGTATGAGGCGGACGGACCGGGGGCGCCTGTGGCGGACATGCAGGGCGGACCGTCGGAAGCGCCTGTGGCGGACATGCAGGAGGCGACGGGCGGGCCGTCGGAAATGCCGGCCTATCTGGACAGCCTTAACGAGGAGCAGCGGGCGGCCGTTGTTCATGAGGGCAGCCCCCTCCTTATCCTTGCTGGGGCGGGGTCCGGCAAGACCCGGGTCATCACGACCAAAATAGCCTGGCTCATTTCAGAACGCCATGTGGATCCGTATTCCATACTTGCCGTGACATTTACCAAGAAGGCGGCGAACGAAATGCGGGAGCGGGCGGCAGCTCTTGAGCCGCGCTCACAGTATGCCCAGATAAGGACATTCCACTCATGGGGTGCTTACTTCCTGAGGACCCACGCCTTTGAGGCCGGGGTGGACAGGAACTTCACGGTCTATGACGATGATGACATGACGACCCTTGTCCAGAAGGCGGTTCCCGAGCTGTCCAAGCAGCAGGCAAAGGTCGCCGCAAAAAAGATTTCCCTTGCCAAGGACTTCTGCCTGACGCCCGAAAGCGAGACCCTCTATACGGTCAGCGACGATCCCCAGTTCCCTGCAATATATGACGCCTATCAGAAACGGCTCCGCGAAACCGGCAATGTGGACTTCGGCGACCTTATCATGCTGCCCTACCTGGTGCTGCGCGACAGCGCCGCCGCCCGCCGGGAGGCAAGCTTCCGCTACCGTGTCATTCTGGTGGACGAGTATCAGGATTCCAATACGGCCCAGTTCATGCTGCTTCAGATGCTTTCCGGCGTGCAGGAGGGGGCGCCGACCTATGTCTGCGTCGTCGGTGACGATGACCAGAGCATCTACAAGTTCC
>CAMNGY010000416.1 GCA_946538795.1 uncultured Treponema sp. | reverse complement strand
CCTGTTCCCGGCCATAATGATGCTGGTCCTGGGGATTGTGTTTCTGTTGTTCTCGCTTCACGTGATACCTGTTTCGTTCAGGTTTTTCGTGTCGCGTTGCTGGCCGCTGGTGATTATATTGTCGGGGGGCATCCTGGTGGTGACCTTCTATATTCAGCAGCTGAACGCGAAGGATTTTCCTTACATGGAAGACGATTCGCTTGTGGATGGAGATGAAAAGTAGATGAACAGGAAGTTCGTCGGCCTTGATGCCAGCTTTGCAAAAGGATTTGCAAGATGCGCGGCTTTCCTCTGCCTCTTGTTTTTGCCGCTGACACCTTTTCATGCCTCAAAGAAGGCCGGCGATACCAAGGAAACCAGCATACCTGTTCCGAAAGACGTCAAGGCCCGCGGCAGCTATTATTTTTCCAGCATAAAACCCCGTATCCTTGACTTGGTCGAGAACGGTTCCCCCCGTTCCCTGGAAGTGGCCGCCCGGCTGCTCCACCGCAGCGACCCTGCCTCATACAGCGACAGCGAGAAAACCCTGCTCAGAATCTGCGGTCTCCTGATGGAATTCTGCTGGCCGGCGTACATGTCAGGCGGCATGGAAGTCCCCGATATGAGGGGGGCCAACTATTATACCAACGTCATTTTCAACGTACGGAACGGCCTGTATGAGCCGCCGGTCGGTGACGATTTCATTGCGAACCTGCTGCCGTGCGTCTGCCTTTTTTCTGCCCCCAACGAGAAGTCCTGCTATGCCAGCGCTGAGGCGGCCTTGGAGAAGGCTCTTAAGTTGCGGGGCGATTCGACGCTGGCCAATTACATGATGGGAATCCTGCTGACCAGGCAGGGCAAGGATGCCAAGGCCCTGGGCTACCTGCGCAAGGCCCAGGCCGGCGACTCTTCCAACAAGGAGATCCTTTCCTTGCAGATGCGGGTCTGCACCTCATTGGGCAGGTATGACGAGGCCCTCAAGATAGGCGAGAGGCTTCAGCTTGCCGACCCCAAGAGCATAGATGTCCTGAAGCTGTGCTGCGACGCATATTATGCCAAGGGCGATTTGGCTGTGGCCGGGGATCTGGCCGCCCAAATTCTCATGATGGACGGCAGGAGCTACAGGTACCTGCTCATACGCGCCGAGGCTTCCCTTGCGGAAGGCGAATACGTGAAGGCATCCACCATGCTGGACGCATATTCGCGCAGCGGCGACAAGAGCAAAGAGTATTTCCTTTTGCGGTCCCGCCTTCAGTGCGAATGGAACAAAAGCCCGGTCGCCGCCGCCGAGACCTTGGGGCAGGCCATGCTGAAATATCCTGATGACACGCAGCTGCTCCTGGCCGCCGCCAGGGTTGCCTCGGAAGGCAACATGAAGGTCGCGGGAAAGACAGCCCTTGAATTTGCCCGCAAGGTGCTCAAAAAAGACAGCGGCAACAGCGAGGCGCGGAAGATATGCATAGTGGAGCTGTCCAAGGAAGGGGACTATGAGGAATCGTACAAGCTTTCAAGCACCCTTGTAAAGGGCGAATGCGATGCCGCCCTCTTGCACAGCCACATAGAGACCTGCATTGCACTGAAGAAATTCGATGAGGCGAGGACGCTTGCCACATCTCTTTACAACAAGAACAAGGCCGATGTTCAGGCCCAGAAGTCCTACATAAATGTCCTGGTTTCCACAGGAATGAAGCGCGAGGCCCAGGACATGATTTCTGCCTTGATGCCAGACGCTGATTCGTCAATGAAGAGCTTCCTTTATTACGAGCAGAGCTTTCTTTCTTCCGATGACAGGAGCGCCGTTGCCTTGCTCCGTTCCAGTCTGACCCAGAATCCGCGCAACACGGATTCCCTTACCCGCCTGTATGAGATATATTACGGACAGCAGGACTGGAAGAGGGCCCAGTACTACCTGAAGCAGGTCGTTGCCCTGAACCCGACGAACAAGAAGGCCCTGGCGATGAGCCAGAAACTGGACAAAATCATCAACAACTAGGAAGCGCTGAACGGCCCGAATGACCTAGCGGCCGTCCTTTTCGCCGGACCTGCCCAACATGGTGAAGTCGCCGACTGCGGCGGAAAAGGCTATGCCGCTTCCGGGCTGGGACAGGCAGGGCAGGCCCTGTATCGCATCCAGCACCCCCGCCCTCTTTTCCTGCGGGGCCACAATCATGAGCATCTCTTTCTCCGGGACTATATGCACGCCGAAGAACTTCGCGTCATCTTCCCGTGCCGTGCCGCGGGCGTTTATTACCGTACCGCCGCCTGCGCCGGCCTTGCGCGCCGCCGCCATGGCATCGTCGGCATAGCCCCTGTTCAGCACGACCGTAATCAGGCTCAGCGAAGGCCCTTTTTCCTGTCCGTTTTCCATAGCATCTCCTCCTGACTCATCAGTGTTGAAGGCCACACCGCTCTTTGCCATCCCGTCCGCGTCAAGCGACAGTATATGGCCAAAGGCCTTCTTCTCTTTCTTGCATGCGGACACGATAGAGCTGAATATGTTCCTGTACTCGTTTTCCTTGGAAAGTATTATCAGCAGGTCCCTGCTGCTGTCACCGAATCCCAGTGCCGACAGCAGCGGGCTGGGGCTTATCCCACGGCCCATCGCGACCGTTCCTCCGAAGCTGCCCGCCTGGACGGCCGCCTTTGAGGCCTGCTCCGATTTGCCGTGAGGCAGGTTTACCAATATAAGCTTGAACGCGCCCATCTATTTGCCGCCCTCCTTTTTGCCTTTTGCCTTCATGCCGCTCTTTACCTTGAACACTATTCCCAGAACCTGTATGGCGATAAGCGGCGTCATCGCAACCAGGGCTATGATTCCGAGTGCCATTTCCGCACCTCCGCGGCCCCC
>CAMNGY010000415.1 GCA_946538795.1 uncultured Treponema sp. | reverse complement strand
TTGCAAAGGCACTTAGCATACCACCGCCGAATGAAGCCGCACCGCCTGCCGCCGCAAGTGCAAGACCTGCCGCAACCATACCCCAGCTGCCAGTTTTGGCTGCACCAGCTGCAATACTAAGACCTGTTTCTGTCATTGACGCGCCTATGTTTTCAAGCATTGTTGCCGCTACGCCTGCAAGGGCTTTCTTCATCTCCATCGTAGCGTCAGCACCTTCAATGAGGTTGTTCTGAAGCTTGTAGGCAAGGTCTCCAGCTTTTGTTAACCCTGTATTGAGCGAGTTCTTTAAGCCTGCACCAATTTCATCTTTTATCGTGTTGCCAAGATTTTTTAGCTTGTCCTGGTTTAATTTACTTATTTCTGTATTTTCCTGCCAGGATTTCCCGATTTCATCCGTCTCTTCTTTTATACCTGTAGTTAAATTCAACAACTCAACAAACTGGGAAAGATCCATATTTTTTAGAGCGTCATTGAATGAACCAAGCCCTCCTGACAGTTGTGACTTCATATCATCCGAGAAGTTTGTATTTTCCTTCAGAGCTTCCAACCCTTCTGGAGTTTTAAGCTTTTTGTATAAATCTTTTCTGCTAGACCTTCCTGCGCTTGAAGTAAGATATTCTTGCACGTTTTTGTTATACTCACCAAAGTCCATCTTTCCGTCAGGCGTTTCCCTCAAAATGTCATTGACACGCCGCTTCCTGAACTCTTTGTAGTCAAAATTTCTGTCAAAGTTCAATGACTCTAAGATTGAGTCCTGAATCCAAGAGTTTATGGAACTTAAAAGAGGGTTTGAAGAATCCAATTCAGAAACGGGCTTGTCATTCATCAGTTCCTTATTGCGTTTTCGCTCTTCTTCTGTAGCCCCCAGTACTCCATGAGACCCCAGGTATTCCCTCATCTGCCAGCCAGTGTTTCTCATTTCTTCTACAGACGCACGGTGATCCTGTGATTCCGTATTATCCCTGATAGTTTCTGTAAGAGTTTTTTGAGTAGAATTAAGGTCCCCCATCATTGTAGTCAACCCCAATGTGCCTTCTGAGTATTTGCCGCTTTTTAGGTCTTCTTTGTAATTTTTTATCAAGTCATCTGACTGATTTGAAAAACCTTTAACTATATATCCAGTCTTTCCTGAGGAACTTTTTACGTCCGCCCCTTTTTCCATCCTTGATATGTCTTGGTAATTCCATGAGGTAAGACGGAATTTTCCGTCGGTGTAAACAGTGTTAAATTTTTTGTTTTCATACCCGGCATCAATAAGCTTATCTCTGTATCTGTTCGCATACCTTGTTTGCCTATCGTTATATTTTTTATTATAAATAGGTTCTTTTGCCCAGTCATAAAAACTTTTTTCAGAACCGCTTTTTTCGTACTCCTCCCTTAATGATTTGTTAACCGTCTCGTCTACACTTTCAAACCCCATCTGTGTAACTTTACCTATATTTGCAGTTGAAATCTCTTCAATAGTCAGGGAAGAAGGGAGGTTATAATTGGATAAGACCGTCTGCTGCTGTCTTAAAGCTGCATTAGCTTCATCCTTGTTGTTGTAAACACGTCCAGATATTTCTTCCAAATTTTTCTTTAACGTGCTATCGGGTGTTTTTTTTATTTCTGCTATTTTTTCATTGACATCCGACTCCAGCTTTGCAGCCTCCTCAACGGAATAATACCCTGTACCGCCTACTTTTCCTTCCAAGATAGCAGTTTTTACCTTCGCTCCTCCCATCTCTGTTCTTTCTTTTTCTATAGTCCTGTTTGTTATTGTGTCTAACTGCTGCTTGAATTTCTTAAAGTCCAATTCTTCAAGCATCTTGTGAGCAGCCTGTATCGTAGCGTCAGTAAACTGCACGGTTCCGTCCGCAAGCGTCTTTGCAGAAAGCTCAAATGCAACACCAAGCTGGGCAGACAGAGAGCCGAGGTTGTCCCACTGGTCCCTTGTTGCTATGCTTCCGACGGTAAGCTCCTGCAATGCGTCTATCTGCTGCTGGTATGCCGAAATGAGTGCTTCCTGTGTGGCTACGTTCTTCTGTGCCGCCTGCTCCTCTATGGAAGACGTTGACTTGTTCCAGTCATACATACCGTACTTCTGTCCGTTCTTGCCTTCCTGCATTGCCCTTGCAACGTCCTTGAGCTCCGCTCCGTTCTGCATGAGGACCTTTCCAAGCTGTGCAAAAGTCTGCCTCTGGGAGAAGTTGTTGAGGTAGGCGTTCATAACGGACGATTCCTTTGAGTTTGCAACGCGCTCTGCTGAGACTCCCGTTACATTGGACAAAACATGAGCCCTCAAGGAAGCCTGCTTGCGGCGGTTAATATATGAAGTGTCGTCATTGTATGTCTTCGTCTGTGTCGCCGCCTGGGTGTTGTTTTTCATAGCCTGAAGCTTGGCCTTCACTTCAGGCGGAATATTTGCATTCTCAAGCTGGGTATTAAGGCTTCCCACCAGCCCTTCACTGAACATCCGAGACAGGTCCTGCAAGTTATTTTTTGCATCCTTTCCAAAATCAGGGCCAAGCAGTTTTTTCAGCTCCTCAAGATTGTTCATAAACGGGCCAAAGACTTCTTCCCCGCCGGAGTTTTCGGCAACCTTTCCAAGCTCCTCTATGTTTTTGCGGAGAATCTCCACCTCTTCCATTGCTTGGTCAGTAAGCTCGCCGTCCGCCATTGCATTTTCCGGGTGGGCCAACAAGCTTATGTCCTCATGGGAAGTCATAAGAAGCTCCCTTGCCCTCTGCATTTCCTCTGCAGTCAGGCCGGACATGTCATATATGTCGTTGCCATTCTCATCCTTTCCTTTTTTTGTTTTTGATGAGTATAGCTCAATTTCCTTCTT
>CAMNGY010000414.1 GCA_946538795.1 uncultured Treponema sp. | reverse complement strand
TGGATTTCCCTCTCAGGCCGTTTTTCAAGTCGATAGACCGATACAAATGGATGCTCATCAAGCTTGAAAGCGATTACCTGCCAGAGAGTTTTCCCGACAGCGTACCGCTTTTCAAGGACATAGACATCATCGTAGCATCGGAAAATTTTGAAATTGTGACGGATGCCGCTGAGTCATTCTTTCGGAATATATGCGGACGTTTTCCCGGTCTGAATCTCAAGGTCCGTCGGACCAAGCCAAGAGAGGGGAATGTCCATGTCCGCCTAGAGCTTGGGGGATTCCTCTTGTTCTTGGCAGACTGCTACAGTCGGATTCCGAACCTGAGCAACCTGTACTTGAAGGAGTCACTCTCCCGGAGGCAGACGCAAGACTGCTACTGGGTGCCGGACGAGCTGGACGAATGCGTCTTCAGGCTGGCCGAGTTCGAGTCTTATCCGGAGAAGACGCGGCACCAGGACTATGTACAGCGGTGGCTGGAACGGACCCCAGGGCGGAAAGGGGAGCTGGAGGAGCGATGCTGCTCCGCAGGAATTACCGGGGCCTCTGATGAGATGATACGAATGATGGACAGTCAGGAAGAGAAGGGGAATCATCAATAAGCTATCTCCAACATTAGATACAAGACTTGTAGACAAGGGGGAAAGAAACGTATAAAATATAGGCCACTCAAAGGAAAAAGCAAGCAATGCAGCCGCAGAAGATACGAATTAAGAACAACGGCCCCATAACGGATTTCGAGATGGAAATCAACGGCGTGAATCTGCTCATCGGGGAGCAGGCAACGGGGAAAAGTACCATAGCGAAAAGCATTTTTTTCTTCAGGAACATAAAGACTCTCATTGCTGATTTCCTCATTCAGGTCTCCGAGACCGGAATGTATAAGAACAAAAATTTAGTTAAAGGATCTGACAAATTCTATAAACTGCTTAACCCGGATATAAAAGACTCATTCATCAACCTATTCGGTTATAGCTGGGATTTGAATCCCGAGTTCTATATGCGCTATGATTTCGCACCTAATATATATATAGAAACAAGCTTGGAGGATTTTGCAAATTCTGGAAAGAAATACATTTCTACGAAGTTTTCCTCTTTTCTGTCACAACGAATAATCGATTTGATGGATGAGGCTCTGGATTTCTACGTGACGAGCGGCAGGACGGGCATGAGCTTGGAGCTGGAGCAGGGGGCAAGGAACAGGAACAGGACATATATCATCAACCAACTGAGCAATCTGTACTGCGACGGTTACTCGACATACTATATCCCCGCAGGGCGCAGCCTGCTTACGGTCATGGCGGGCAGCCGGAGCGCTATGAATCAGGCCCAGAATTTAGATTTGGTCACGGAGCGCTTCATGGGCCTTATTGATTCCATCCGGGGTAGCTTCAATAACGGTGTTCGTGGTGCATATAAATATTACCCAAATGGCAAGTCATTGTTTGACGTACACAAGCTGGCAGCGAAGATCATACGAATGCAGAAAGGTGAATATTACAACACCAAAAGCGGGGAGGAGCTTCATCTTACGGAAGGCTCATCAGACAGCATAATCAAGCTCAATTTCATGTCGTCCGGGCAACAGGAGCTTCTTTGGCTTGTCAACTTCCTGTATATCCTCATGCTACGACAGGAAAAAGCATTTGTCATAATAGAGGAACCGGAGGCGCATATTTATCCGACCCTGCAGAAAGATGTCGCGGAGTTCATCGCTTCATACGTAAATATCTGCTCTGGTCGTGTCCTTTGCACGACGCACAGCCCTTACATACTGGCCGCTTTCAACAATTTGGTGTATGCAGGTTTCGTCGCATCCAAAAGCGACTCCTGCGCCAAAAAAGTGAAGGAGATTATCAGTCCTGCCTCAATAATATCTGATGGCGGACTCAACGCAATAAAACTGTTCGGCAGAGATAAAACTCCTCAATCCGAGAGCCTCATAAGCCGGGATGAGGGGGAGATCAGCTCCGATATGATTGACGAGGTGTCAGGTCAAATCAACTCGGACTATACAAAGCTATATTCCGTGCTTCTGGATGCCTCCGGGGAATGAGTATGGCGGAAAAGAATGTCTTGTGCCCGTCATTTATTGAGGGAATCCCGGAAAAGACACTCTACGTGGTTGAGGATTCTGGAAGCGGCAGCAAAGGCGAATTGCCGGTCTTAACAGGGACGGAGTTCGCCGTAACGCTTGTTCAGGTCGACAAGGGGCTTGTTGCCGGCCTCCCGGAAGGAAACCGGGTAAGTGATAAGATACTGCTTGCAGACAAGAAAAACACGGATAAAAACGCAGCGGGCAAAACCCATACGGAAAAGAAAAACGATGCCGTTCCGACTATGGCTTGCCTTATTGAGCTGAAAGGCACGGACAGGGAGAACGAAGTCGCCGGAGCGTTGGATCAGTTAACCCAGACGCTGGGCTATGACGAAGTCCAGCCGTACCTAAAGAACCGCCGATATGTCATCGCCGTCATAGCGGGTATGCCGAACAAGAGCCTTCCAGGACTGTTGAATTTGGATCAAGAGGTAAAAGGCCTTGTCAGAAAACTGTTTCAGAAATGTTCTGCCCGCAATGACATCAAAAATATGGCCAAACTGCTTTTCCTGACTCAACCAAACAAAAACACACGTAAACCTGCTATAAAAGGCCAGACGATTCCATATACAGTCCTATGCCACAAAACAAAAGAGGGGGCTATTTCTTTCCCTGAATTCTTCATTGAAAAGATAACGGAAAAGATCTGAGTCCGCCGGTTACAGACATATAATTTTCCGTAACAATACAGAAAGAGAGTGTGCCATCTGTTTCGTTGAAGTTCCTTATGCTTCTGAC
>CAMNGY010000413.1 GCA_946538795.1 uncultured Treponema sp. | reverse complement strand
CCCGGCCCATCTCCCTCGCAAGCTTGAGCCGCTGGGCCTCGCCGCCGGAAAGTCCCGGCGTTTCCTCGCCAAGCGCAAGGTATCCCAGGCCTATGTCGTGAAGAACCTGAAGGCGGCTCCTCACGAACGGGAGGTCGGCGCATTCTTCCATTGCCTCGTCCACGCTCAGCTCCATGAGGGCGGGGAGGGAAATGCCCGTACCGTCAGGGCATTTCTTCTTCCGCAGGATCCGGAACGCATCTTTCGCATAGCGGGAGCCACGGCAGTCAGGGCAGGGAATGTCAACGTCCGGTAGGAACTGCACGTCCAGGCTGATTTTTCCCGTGCCGTCGCAGGTGGGACAGCGGAGGGAGCCGGTATTGTAGGAGAAGTCGCCAGCCTTGAAGCCCTTCTCCTTCGCAAGCGGCGCACGGGCATAGATTTTCCTAAGCTCGTCGTGGATGTTCGCATAAGTGGCGACCGTGGAGCGGATGTTGATTCCGATCGGCGTGGCGTCAATCAGCTTCACCTGCAAGATTCCGTCCGCCACGATTTTTTTGACATGGCCCGGAAGCTGCTTCTTGTCCAGCCGTGCCTGCAGGGCGGGAACAAGGCTTTCCAGGATCATCGTCGTCTTTCCGCTTCCAGACACGCCGGTCACGACGGAAAGGCGGCCTTTGGGGAAGCGCACGGAAAGCGGGCGAACGGTGTGGATTGAGTCCGTCTGCATGCAGATTTCACCTGTTGAGAAGAGGGAGCTTGCCACATCTGTTTTCAAAGCGGATTTTATCTTGTCCGCTGAAGCTGTTTTGCCTGCGGATTCGCTTCTCAAAAACGGCCCTATCCTGCTCGCGGAATTCTCGCGCAGCTCTGCCACCGTCCCCTGCGCAATCAGATTGCCGCCCTTTGCCCCGGCCTCCGGGCCAAGCTCCACGATCCAGCCGGCGTGAGAAAGCACCTGCGTGTCATGGTCAACAAGGACGACAGTGTTCCCGTCGGCGATGAGGTCATCCATCACGCCGATGAGGCCTTCAAGATTTGACGGGTGCAGGCCGATGCTCGGCTCGTCCAGGACGTACAGCACGCCGGTGGTCCTGTTGCGCACGGCCCGGGCAAGCTGCATCCGCTGGCGCTCGCCCGTGCTCAGCGTGGAAGCGGCACGGTCCAAAGAAATGTAGGACAGCCCCAGCTGCACGAGCCTGCGGGCAGTATCGTTAAAGGATTCGACAATCCGCTCCGCCATGGGCCTCATTTCCTGAGGGAGTGACGACGGGACGGCGGCCACCCATTCCACCAGCTCTGACAAGGTCATCTCGCAGGCCTTGTCAAGCGGGATGCCCTGCACAAGCGGAGCGCGCGCCGCATCGGAAAGCCTTGTGCCGTGACAGCACGGACATACCCCCTCGTGCAGGAATTTCTCGACCCGCTTCATGCCCTTCTCGTCCTTCACCTTGGAAAGCGCGTTCTCCACCGTATAGATGGCGTTGAAGTAGGTGAAGTCCATCTCCCCCGCCGCACCGTTCGTCTTGTTCTGGTAAATCATGTGGTGCTTCACCGGCTCACCGTGAAACACGATGTCCCGCTCCTTCTGCGTCAGCTCGCGGAAAGGAACGTCCGTGCGCACTCCAAGCTCGCGGGCAATGTCCTTCATCAGCGACCACATCAGCGTCTGCCAGGGAAGCACCGCCCCCTCGTCGATCGTAAGCGACTCATCCGGAACAAGGGTGCTCTCGTCAACCGAGCGCACGACTCCCGTCCCCTCACATTCGGGACAGGCCCCGCCGGAATTGAAGGCAAGGTCCTCCGCACCTGGACCGTAGAAATGCGCGCCGCATTCAGGGCAGACCAGCTCCTGCTCGGCAGCGACCGCAAGCGAAGGCGGGACGTAATGCCCGTTCGGACAGCGGTGGCTCGCAAGGCGGGAATACATGAGGCGGAGCGAGTTCAAAAGCTCCGTGGAAGTCCCGAAGGTGGAGCGGATTCCAGGTACCCCGGGCCTCTGGTGCAGCGCGAGGGAGGCGGGCACATAGCGCACCTCGTCCACCTGGGCGCGGCTCGCCTCGGTCATGCGGCGGCGGGTATAGGTGGAAAGCGACTCAAGGTAACGGCGGCTTCCTTCGGCATAAAGCACGCCCAGCGCGAGGCTGGACTTGCCGCTGCCAGACACGCCGGCAATCCCGGTAATCTTGTGCAGGGGGATGTCCACGTCTATGTTCTTGAGGTTGTGGGCCCTTGCCCCGCGGATCTCTATGTTGGCCGGGAGCGGCTTACCGTCAGTATTCTCCATATTTTCCCATTCCCAGCTTCCAATGTATCATGCTTTGAAATATTTGTACAGCTCAGTTGCCTGCAGCCCGCAGGCAACGCCCCGGCGTTCACATAACGCGCCGCCCCTACAAACGCCCCGCCTCACTTGACATTGACAGCCATTTTCTTCAAGCTATTTCCTTTATAGGAGTGCAACTACATGCAAAAACAGAATGATTCAGCAACAGCCTCCCAGGCCGACGAGTTTGAGCGGCAGCTTGAGGAGCGGATTTCCGCAATGGAACAGGAAGGGATACCGCCGCTGGCTCCACCCAGCCGGGTACAGCAACCACAAACGCCGCCGTCGAGCGCGAGGCGATGTTCGGCGTGCTTCCTGTCATGGCGCAGGAGAAGCTCTACGGATTCCTTGACGCCTTCCTGGTCCTGTCCGGCTACTGCATCGCGACATGGAGCTACACGCAGGGATCCTACCTTGCGACGCTGGTCGGCTTCAAGCAGCTTTTGATCGGGGCCTTCCTCGGCGCAATCCTGATGCTCGTCATCTATCAGCTGCCGGTCATCCTTTCGGTCCGTTTCGGAATAGACATCTG
>CAMNGY010000412.1 GCA_946538795.1 uncultured Treponema sp. | reverse complement strand
GATGGGCCGCAAGATTCCCTACGTCGCCCGCCTGCTTGACATCATGGAAGCGAAGATCGGCAGCCAGTACTCCTACAACGTGCTGCTGGAGTTCGGCGAGGAGGACGCGCTCAAGAGCAGCGACGTGATGAAGCGGATAGACGAGCTTTCGGACAAGCTGGCTACCCTGAACATGACCCGCATCTCAGGCGACAAGCCCCGCGTCACCAGCGTGACCAAAATCATCAAGGAGATGAACCGCACGCTCAACGAGGACGATGAGTCCTACTACGCCATACCGGACGACGATGACATGGTGACGCAGATCATGTTCCTCTACGAGATTTCGGGCGGCGACGAGCTGTTCGACTGGATCAGCGACGACTATTCCACCGCCTACATACACATCGAGATGAACGGCTACGATGCGGAGAAGGTCGTGGAGGACCTGGAAAATGCAAAGGCCTTCAGCGCGGAAATCTTCCCGGACGCGAAGACAAGCATCGTCGGCGACGTGGTGAACTATGCGATGATGAACGGCAAGATAGTGTTCGGCGAGCTCAAGAGCTTCATCGGCTCCTTCATCATCATCCTCATCCTGATGGCGATTGCATTCAGTTCCCTGCACACGGGCCTCATCGCGATGATCCCCAACCTGGCCCCCGTCCTGATGATCGGCGGCGTGATGGGCTACGGGCACCTGGCGCTGGACATGATTACGATGACCGTCATGCCGATGATCCTCGGAATCGCCGTTGACGACACGATCCACTTCACCAACCACATCAAGTACTTCTACGAGAAGGGCCTGGGCTACAAGGGGGCGGTGCTTTCCAGCTACCGCGAGATCGGCAAGACGATGGGCATGACGACGGTCATCCTCTGCTCCATCTTCGTCATCCTCGGATTCAGCCCCATGGCCTGCATCGGCAAGCTGGGATGGCTTTCCATCATCGGCCTGGGAAGCGCGCTCGTCGCTGACTACACGCTGACCCCGGTCCTTATCTACCTGACCAAGCCCTTCGGCAAGGACAGGCCGGACGGCGGAAACAAGTAAGTCGTATGCAACCTTCCGCATGGAAGGATGTTAATAATACAGAGGGGCAGGCAAAAGCGGCGTGACCGCCGTAACGCCTCCCCGGTTCTATGGAGGAACAAAATGAAACTATTCAAAGGATTTTCAAAGGCTCTCGCGCTTCTCGCCCTGTGCGTGTCATCACAGGCCCTCTTCGCCCAGGAGCTGACCGGCTACGACATCGCCAAGAAGGCGGACGAGGTCCCGGAAGGCAACACTTCCGCCTACACCGCCACCATGACGCTGCTGAACAAGAAGGGAACCAAGCGCGTCCGCCAGATAATCATGCGCAGCAAGGACTTCGGCGACACCAAGAAGTCCGTCCTCTCGTTCACCCAGCCCAAGGACGTGTCGGGCGTGTCCTACCTGATGTTCGACTACGACGACGCTGACAAGGACACGGACAGCTGGCTCTACATGCCCGCCATGAAGAAAGTCCGCCGCATATCCGGCTCGTCCAAGGGCGACGACTTCATGGGGACCGACTTCACCTACGAGGACATGGAGGGGACGGACCTTGAGAAATACACTTACAATCTGCTGGGCGAGGAGAACCTCGGAAGCGAGCCCTGCTGGAAGGTGGAGTGCATCGCCAAGGACAAGGACAAGAAGAACCCCCGCCGCGTCGTCTGGTTCTCCAAGGACAGCTACGTCAGCTACAAGGCCGAGATGTATGACAGGCAGGACAAGCTGCAGCGCACGCTCACCTGCTCGAACATCCGCAAGGTGGACGGCTACTGGACTACCGGCAAGATGGTCATAGCCAACGTGCAGACCGGAAGCAGCACCACGCTTGAGATGACCGACGTAAGCTACGACAAGCCCATCGCCGACAACATCTTCACCGTCGCCGCGCTGGAAAAAGGCAAGGTAAAGTAATCCCCCGGGCGGCCCTCGCGCCTTGCGCACGCTTTGCGACGCGCCTTGCGCACGCCGCCCCGCGGCTGCCCTACCCCGCCCCGCCTTGTGCACGTCCCGCGGCCGCCGGTGACATTCCGCCGGTGGTGCCCGCCGCCAGTGGCCCCCGCCACTGATGGTACCCGCACCGACGAATCCAAACACAGCGGGGCACCCGCCGACCGCCTTCCCCCGACAAGTCCGGGGGCTTTTTTTTACAACCAACTTATGCTACAATGAAATCATGGACATCAGCTTGATAAAAAAACTCTGTTCCGAACGGAAGATAAAATGGTCCGTTCACGCAGCCGAAAGGCTGATGGAAAGAGGAATCAGCAGGGCCGATGTCTTGAACTGCCTGGAATACGGGGAAATAATCGAGGACTACCCTACCGATTATCCTAATCCGAGTTATCTTGTATTCGGACGCAGTCTGAACGGCAAAGTCCTGCATGTCGTGGCGGGAAGCAATGATGAAAGCTTGTTTATCATTACAGCTTATTACCCCGACACCAACAAATTTGAGCCTGATTTGAAAACAAGGAAAAGGGGGTGACCATGTGTTTCTTCTGCAAGGGTGAAACTACAAAATCGTCAACAACTACTTATATGGTAGATTTGAAAGACTGCATTGTAATCATCAAGAACGTACCATGTGAAGAATGTACCCAGTGCGGAGAAAAATACATCAGCGATGAAGTCATGGAGAACCTTGAGGCCATCGTTGACCGTGCAAAAGCCATAGCCGGGGAGGTTTTCGTCACGGATTACAAGAAGAGAGTGGCCTAGCCCCCGGGCGGCCCTCGCGCCCTGCGCACGCCCCGCCTTGTGCACGCCCCGCGGCCGCCGGTGACATTCCGCCGGTGGTGCCCGCCGCCAGTGGCCCCCGCC
>CAMNGY010000411.1 GCA_946538795.1 uncultured Treponema sp. | reverse complement strand
CCCCCCGCCCCCCCCCCCGAAAGCTTCGGCCCCGCCTGCCTGCGCGCCTGCCTATGCGCCCAGTATGCCTGCGACTGATCCTCCGCCGACTCTTTGATAGTTCGGTTGTTTTCCAAGGCCATGTCGATGCTCTCTTGGAGCGTCAGCTCGACGATCGGCGCGGCCTCTGCCGTCCCCAAAGCGGCAAAGCCCATATAGCCCGCGACAGCCAGTGCCGCGAGTGCTTTCTGCAATTTCCTGATGCTTTTCATCGGATGCTTCCCCCTGTATAATCAGCTGTCGATATTTCGACGTATATCTATTTTATCGCTTTTTTTTCGTCAGCGCAAATGAAAACTAAAATAAATTAATTAAAAAATGGCAAAAAAATCGTCCAAGCCAAAAATTGCCGGGACGATTTCCCCTTACCCCGCGGTGACATAGCTTCTCTTTTCCTGGGGGATATCCTCCCGGGCGTTTGACACCTCAAAATCTGCAAAGCCGCATAGCGGCTATATTTTTTTGGCAAATTATAAATATGTGTATTGCATAATAGCATAATAAGGCGTATAATGTCTTCAAACCCCACGTCAGGAGGAAGACAGCATGCACGTCACATACAACACAGCCAAGGACGGCACGAAAACCTACTACATCATCGACTCCATCAAACGCGATGGAAAGCGGTCATCCGAGACCGTCGAAAGGCTCGGGACAGAACAGGAAATCATGAAACTGCACGGGACGAGCAACCCGTCCGCATGGATGGAGGCGCGCGCCAGAGAACTGACGGAAAAAAAGAAAGCGGCATCCGGCAAGAAGGTGCTGGTCCCCTTCCTCCCGGATGCCGCATTGGAGCCTGGAGTGCAAAACGCATTCAACGTAGGATATCTGTTCCTGCAGCAAATATACTACCAGCTCAAGCTCCCCTCCATTTGCAGGCAGATATCCAAACGCAATGCATTCGCCTACGACTTGGACAATATACTTTCCCGCCTTGTGTATGGACGGATCCTGTTCCCCTCTTCCAAGCTGTCCTGTCTAGAACTCTCCCAAAGACTCTATGAGCAGCCGAACTTCGAAATCCAGCACATCTATCGTGCGCTTTCTGTTTTGGCAAAGGAAATGGACTTCGTGCAGGCCGAGCTTTACAAAAACTCCAGGGAAATCATAAAGCGAAGCGACGGTGTCCTCTACTACGACTGCACCAACTACTTTTTCGAGACGGAATCCGAGGAAGGCCTGAAACAGTACGGCCCCAGCAAGGAACACCGCCCAAGCCCCATCGTCGGCATGGGGCTTTTCATGGACAAGTCCGGGCTGCCGCTGGCCTTCTCCATAACGCCGGGGAACCAGAGCGAGCAGACGACGCTCCAGCCGTTGGAAAAGAAGATCATGCAGGACTTCGGGAAGTCGAAGTTTGTGGTCTGCACGGACGGCGGTCTGTCCTCGGAGGCCAACCGGAAGTTCAACAACTGGGGGGAACGTTGCTTCATCACCACACAGTCCATCAAGAAAATGAAAAAGTCCCTGAAAGATTGGGCGCTGGACACGGAAGGATGGCGCCTGCCGGGCAGCAGGAAGACGTACAGCATAAAGGACATGGCGGACACGCCGGAAAACCGGGCCAGGATTTTCTACAAGCAGCGATATGTGGAAGGGTATGATGAGGAACGGGACATCGAGTTCAACCAGACCCTGATCGTTACCTTCTCCCTCAAGTACATGCTGTACCAGCGGTGCATTCGTGAAGGCCAGATAGCGCGCGCAAAGGAGATGGCGGGAACGCCGTCCAAGGCGGACCGTGTTGGTCCGAACGATGCGCGACGGTTCATCAAAAGGACGGTGGTGACGAAGGACGGCGAAGCCGCTTCCATTAAGGCATACACATTGAACCGCGCGGCCATCGAGAAAGAGGAACGCTTCGACGGGTTCTACGCTGTCTGCACGAATCTGGACGACGACCCGGCGCTGATTGTGGATGTGAATCGCGGGCGCTGGGAGATAGAGGAGTCCTTCCGCATCATGAAGACGGAGTTTGAGGCCAGGCCGGTGTACCTGAAACGGGATGACCGTATCATGGCGCATTTTCTCTCATGCTTCATTGCGCTCCTCATTTACCGCATCCTGGAGTCGCGGCTGAATGCTGGAACTCAAGAAGAAAAAAAGGATCCCCCAAAAAGATTGCGCCGCAGGTATACGAGCACCGCTATCATTGGAACCTTGCGGGGAATGGCCATGACAAAAGCCGGCAGCGACGGATTTATCCCATCTTATCGCAGGACGGATTTGACTGATGAACTCCACGAAATCAGCGGCTTCCGTACAGACTACCAATTCTCCACACGGAAAAGGATGCAAGGTTTCTGCCGCAGGAGCAAGGGGTTGTAAACAAAAAATTTTTATTATGCACACGCGTAAAAAAGCTGAATCCCCGCAAGCCACCATGTTTACTGGCTGTACGGGGATTTTTTCTTCGCAAAACTGTCAAAGATGGGATTATAGCATTTTTTCCAGAAAGTGGTATAATGTGAACAGAGGAAAATATGCACCGAATGTGCGCCGTCCAGTCAACGGCAGCGCGACAAAGAGGCTCCCGCGAGGGAGCTTTTTTGTTTGCCGAAAAAACTTTTGCATTTTTCTTATCACGGCGGTAAGAACATCAAAATCGTGGTAAACTACTTATAGCGGGCGGTGGGGCAAACGGTCTCGCACTCAGGCGGAGCTTCCGTCGCCGCTCGCGTGCATAGAGCATTGAAAAGCCTCCTATGGGGACAGGGCGTCGCAGGTCGAGCGGCGCCCTTTCTCGTTGGGCGATGTAATCTGAGATTGACAAAAAGGTAGTAGGTTGCTACAATACAATTAACC
>CAMNGY010000410.1 GCA_946538795.1 uncultured Treponema sp. | reverse complement strand
GAAATAACAACAGTCCTCCAGCACTTCAACAATTATATTCCGTATGAACTTGACGATGAACTTGAACTAGCGCTCAACAATGAATGCACGAGCATCTACTTCAAGTACAACAAGAAAGATGCGCCCCTCGGCTTCTCCGGCACGAATGAGCAGGGCTTTGTGTTCACCAAGAACGAGGCGGACTTCGTGAACAGGTATTTCAAAGATGTCCTTGACGGGCTGTCTGATGCAAACCGGAAGACATTTGACAAATCAGGCGGCAGCCTCTTCATATCGAACAAAGACTCCGTTACTGATAAAATACAGAGCCTCAGTATGCTTATCGGCTCAAAAGCCCTCGCGGACTATCCCGACGAGAGGATACGGCAAAAGATAAACGGACTCGCAGATAATGAAATCTGGCAGGGAATACTGACCAAATACCGCATGGAGTTCGGAGACCCCTTCTATGCCTCTGACGACAATGGTGACGGATATGACATAGATGATGCGGATGCAGAATCTGATGCATTCAGTTCTGACAAGAAGTTGACTCCTGAGGAACAGCTGATACAAAAGGAATCGATATCTGACGATGCGAAGTATCTCAAGTATCTGTTCAGGGTGACCTTCCCCAAGAAACAGATATATCTTACTTATATTGAAGCTTATATCGACTGGATCGAAAAGAGGAACTTTTTACATTTGAACGGGAAGTCAAAAAAAGCATCGAAGAATAAAGATTTGATTTCTACTCTGTGCGAGATATTTCCCGACAAGAAGACAACTATAAAAGAAAAGTTTTCAAAGGCAGATACTGTCCTGTGGGATGACATAGCGTATAAGTATTGTCTGAACAAAAATGATTACGCAAAATTAAAAAAGGCAAAGATGTATTTTGCCTTACGTTGCCTCGGAATGGGGGACAAGCATAATAACTGGGACATTCCATGGAAGTTTTTCTGCGACCGGGAATTGACATATTGCACGGATGAGACCGCAAAGGAATTGGCGAGAAACAGCTTCCGCAGGAAAATGGACGACATTGCCAGGACATTCCGCAAAGTCAGGAGCTACTAGAATGACAAGGGAAGAGAAATTCCATATTCTGGACAGCATAAAGCTGGAGAATGATTTTTTCCTGATTGACGAGCAGAACTGCCGCGAGGAGAACGCCGCCCTTATAGAAAACATGGAGCGCATTTTTGACCTGCGAGACGGCGGGGACTACACCTGCCTGTTCGCCGTCGCGGACCTGCTCGCGGACAAGGACAAGACACAGGCCGTCAAGAACTACCTGCTCGCGGAGAACTCGTATAGGAAAGAGGATGTCGTGCCCCCCGAATGGGAGGACAAGCTCCTCGTCTCCACCGCACTGGAAGACAATCCCCTGTTCTTTTCCATGGCGTGGAACTGGACCTGCCTCACCGAGCAGCGGGTCGCGGCACAGGCGGCACAGACAAATAGCGAAGAGGACTTCTGGATTGAACGACTTGCGGCTTCCACCGGCAACACGCAGTTCGGGGAAAAACAGGTCGAAGGTCTGGGCATGCTGTTCATCGACTGCCGTGAAAAATACGGGGAGTTCTTTGTCGGACTCAAACTCTCAGAGAACGTACCGGGCACGAATCGTACCCTCAGGCAGAGGATACAGGTCAAGGATTCGGGTAAGGAACTTGATGCGGTCATACGGCTTGACGGCGGAAATGACATCGTGTTCTCCCAGCCGTTCTCCGTTGATGAGTCGGGTAATCCTGCAAATGGATTCAGATATATCGGCGGGCCTGAGACTACAGACGAGGAGTAAAATCCGTGACCGATTTCTATGTGCCCGTCATAAAGGCGGGCAAGCCGTACCTGTACAAGATAGAAGTCGCCCGGCAGACCGGAGGCTTGGGCTGCCTTTCTGTCTGCGGCAGGGCCAAGGGACAGGGGAACGAAGGCATAGACAACCTGATAGGCAAGATAACGGCCTGCATTGCTTCTCCCCTGAAAGCCTCCGTAGATTTGATAAACGTTGATTCCGGGGACTACCTTCCTGCCAGAGACATATCCTCAAGCACCCAGTCAATCACGCTCGGTCTTATGACGGCCATAGAATTCGTGCATGAAAGCAGGACCCTGAGTTCGCCGTGGGATGCAATCGTCATCACGGGAGATTACGATGCGGCACATTCCTTGCTGCTCGAAGTCGGTGACATAGCGGAAAAAGTTGAGGCAATGCGTAAGCTGTCTGCAAAGAATCCCGCCGGCAAGATCCTGTTCGTCTATGTGGCAGAGGAAGCACTGGCGGACATACCGAACGCGCTGTTTTTCCCGAAGTCAACAAAAATTGCGGACTTCTGGGCGGAACTGTTCAAGCCGGAATTTGACGGGACCCAGCAGCGCTTTTTGAACAGGGCTTTCATGTTCGACAAGTCTGCAGCGTTCATATGCAACGAACAGTTCAAGCTGGCCCGGAAGGAGGCCCGCTCGGAGAACTGGAAAGGCTATTTCATTTACGGTGACGGCGAAAGCGGCAAGACGACCTTTGCATACAGGCTGTGCAGCTATTTGATGAGCGTCAGGGAATACTATGCTCCCCTCTGGATTTCCATAGACCCGTCAGGCAGTGTGGGTTCCCTGATACGGCAGGACAATTCAAAATACAACGGGCTTACGCGCGCAGTCTGTGACCAGCTGATTCCTTTCTGGAAGGAAGCGGACGGTCTTGCCCAGGTGCATGCTCTTCTGTGCAGCAAGAAGTACCTGCTGGTCATAGATAACCTGGAGCTTCAGGCCTGCGGACTCCTTGAAGGAATCCTGAAAGAAACGTTCTCTGCCCTCAGGATTCAGATTCCGGTCATCATAACGTCGAGATACGGGGATG
>CAMNGY010000409.1 GCA_946538795.1 uncultured Treponema sp. | reverse complement strand
GAGCGGCAAAGGATTGCGATTGCCCGCGCCATGATGATGGACGCGCCTATCGTCATTCTGGACGAGGCCACGGCCTACACCGACCCTGAGAACGAGGCGATAATTCAGAAGTCCGTAGCCCGCCTTGTCAAAGGAAAAACGCTGATAGTGATTGCCCACAGGCTTTCTACCGTAAGCGATGCGGACAGGCTCTACGTCATAAAGAACGGAGTGATTGACAGCGAGGGCACGCATGAGGAGCTGCTCGCCAAGGGCGGACTTTACAAGAATATGTGGGAAGCGCACATAAGCGCGAAGGATGGTGAATGATGTTCGGGACGATTATAAAATTCTTCAGATTCTGTGATGCAAAAAACCGCGCGAAGTTCCACGGCTCGATTATAGTCGGCATACTCAACTCCCTTTTCATGGCGCTGCGCATCGGGGCCGTCGCGGTAATGCTGAGGGGAGTGATAGGAACGGCGATAGACGGCCTGCCCTTTGAGACAAAGACAATCTGGCTCTCGCTCGCTATCATGTGCGTGAGCATAACCGGGGGCATCATAACGAGGAAGATTACTTCGATGTGGCAGTGCGAGGGCGGATACCGCACCTGCGCCAAGAAGAGGATTGAGATTGCCGAGCATCTGAGATACCTCCCCATGGGATACTTCAACGAAAACAGCCTGGGCGAAATTACGTCCGTCACGACCAACACGATGGAGGCCGTTGGCGATGTCGCCACCCGTGCCATCATGATGGTCTTCCAGGGACTGCTGGACACATCGCTCATCATCGTCATGCTCTTCTTCTTTGACTGGAGGATCGCACTTGTCGCGCTAGCAGGATTCGCCCTCTTTGAGTTCGTGAACCTCTTCATGCGCCTTGCCGTGAAGAACGTTTCATCCGAAAAAATCCGGGATGACGCGGCGGAAATTGGCAAAGTCCTGGAATACATACAGGGAATCAGCGAGGTCAAGGCCTACAACCTGGCAGGCAAGCACAGCCGCGAGCTGAACGCCGTGATTGACCGCAGGAAAAAGACCCTCGTCAAGATGGAACTGCGCTGCATTCCGGTCTCCAACCTTCAGTCGCTGGTCGCCAAGCTGAGCGGTGTCGCCATGATGCTCGCCTCCCTCTATTTTTACCTTGAGGGCAGCATGACCCTCGCGGACTGCAGCACGATGCTCGTCTGTTCGTTCATGCTGTTCAACGCGCTTGAATCCGGAGGCAATTACTCTGCCCTCCTGCGCACGATTGACCTGGGCGTCAGCAAGGCAAGCAAGATCCTCGCGCTCCCGGTGATGGACATTGACGGGAACGAGATTAAGCCCGCAAACCACGGCATAGAGGCGGATCGCGTTGACTTTGCCTATGACACGGGATCCGCCTCCCCCCGCAAAATCATAGACGGCATCTCGCTCAAAATACCCGAACACACCACGACCGCCATCGTGGGGCCGTCGGGCGGAGGCAAGACGACTTTCTGCCACCTGCTCGCCCGCTTCTGGGACGCAGACTCGGGCACGGTGACGCTGGGCGGAACGGACGTACGCGACTACAGCATGGACAGCCTGATGACCAACTACAGCTTCGTCTTCCAGAACGTCTACCTTTTCCATGACACGATTGCCAACAACATACGGTTCGGTGAGCCTGGCGCCCCGATGGAAAAAGTCATTGCGGCGGCGAAGAAGGCCTGCTGCCACGAGTTCATCTCCGCGCTCCCGAAGGGCTACGACACGGTGATAGGAGAAGGCGGCGCGTCCTTGAGCGGCGGCGAACGGCAGCGCATTTCGATTGCACGTGCCATCATGAAGGACTCCCCGGTCATCATACTGGACGAGGCTACTGCCAACGTGGATCCGGAAAACGAGCGCGACCTCATGGCGGCAATCTCCGAGCTGACACGCGAGAAGACGGTCATCATGATTGCGCACAGGCTCAAGACCGTACGCAATGCCGACCAGATTGTCGTCATAGACAAGGGGCGCATTGCAGAGCGCGGCAGGCACGAGGAGCTGGTGAGCTACGGCGGAATCTACGCTAAGTTCATCGCCTCCAGGAAAGAGGCCGTCAGCTGGAAGCTCTAGCACTTGGTCAGGCACGGCTTTTGGTCAGGCTCGACTTTTGGTCAGGCTCGGCCGCCACGGGCCGTAAACCGGCGGCTCCGGGCCGTCTGACCGCTGGCTGTGGCAGCCTGTATGCGAAAGCCTGCGGGTGGACATCAGCCAGCGGATTTGCTATAGTGGTGGGGAAACTTTTTTCTAGGAGAGCACTATGAACGAAATCTACGAGTTCATCAAATCTTGCGGAACTTATTTTCTTGCCACGGCAGACGGCAGCCAGCCGCGTGTCAGGCCCTTCGGGACGATCAACATCTTTGACGGCAAGCTTTACATCCAGACGGGAAAAACAAAGGACGTCTCCAAGCAGATTCAGAAGAATCCCCACGTGGAGCTTTGCTGCATGAAGGGGAGCGACTGGCTCCGCGTGTCCGGCGATCTGGTCCGCGATGACAGGCGTGAGGCCAAGGCCGACATGCTTGCCCACTATCCCGATTTGCAGAAGATGTACTCCGCGGATGATGACAACACCGAGGTCCTGTACTTCAAGGATGCGACCGCGACTTTCTACAGCTTCACAGCGGCCCCCAGGGTAGTCAAATTCTAATAGCGCGCATTCAGAGGATGCCGTGCACTTCGTGAACGCAAAGACAATCCTTACACCTCACAGCATGAACATATACCGGGGGTGTTCGCACGGTTGCATCTATTGCGATTCACGGAGCCGCTGCTATCATTTCACGCATGACTTCGAGGACATAGAGGTCAAGCAGAATGCATCGGAACTGCTTGCAAAGGCACTCAGATCA
>CAMNGY010000408.1 GCA_946538795.1 uncultured Treponema sp. | reverse complement strand
GCCGCCGACAAGTCCTATCAGGATGGCGAGCGTGTTGAAGAAGCCTTTCAGGAAAATCGTCGCGACAATCGCTATTGCGAGAGTCACTAGCGCGATGCTCGCCGCGACCAAAGAGTAGCCTTCCCCGGTGGCAAGGCCGGCCTCTCCGATTGCCGTCGGGGCAAGGCTCATGCCGATTACGACGATGACCGAGCCTATGACGACCGGAGGCAGGGCCTTGTCAATCCAGCTGCGGCCCGCAAGCCTGACAATACCGGCGACGACGCAGTAGAAGAGTCCCGCCGCGATTGCTCCTCCCATAGCATATTCTACCCCGTATGCCTGTGATATTGCGACCAGGGGCGGGATGAAGGCAAAGGATGAGCCCAGGTACACAGGAACCTTTGCCCCGGTAAGCAGGATGTAGAGCAATGTTCCCGTGCCCGCCGTGAACAAGGCTGTCGAAGTGCTAAGGCCCGTCAGAAGGGGAACGAGCACCGTCGCGCCGAACATCGCGAACACGTGCTGGAAGCTCAGCGGAATCCAGCGGCTGAGAGGGGGCTTGTCGTGCGGCCCGAACGAAACGGAACTTTCTTTTGCCATATATATTCTCCTATTTTCTGATTTGTTTTATGATTCCCGTCTTAGTCCAGCTTCTTTACGCCAACGCTGAAGTCCGCACCGCTGATGCCCGCGTTTCCGTTGAAGTTCGTCCCGTCCGCAAGGTCCAACCATTCCTTCTCCACGCAGCCGAGCACTGCATCGAAGTCATCGCTGGTGAGGGGGACATCCTTGACGGGGCTTTTTCCCCTGGCCCTGTATTTTGCGGAATACTTCTGGGGGTCAGCCCCGCCTCCGCGCCAGTAGAGATTCCACAGGAATCGGGCCGCGAGAAGGCGGGTTGCCTTTGTCCCGGCGGTCACGCCGCTGTCGCTTCTGTTCACCATGCTGGCCGCCGACGGGGACTGCTCGTTCGAGACGGAGTTCATCAGCCCTTCCTTTATGAGGGTCTGGAAGAGCAGCTTTCCGTCCTGATTCTGTGAGGCCGTATATACGTTGAGGACATCACCCGTTCCCTGCGCTATCAGCATCATCTCCTGTACGGTGATTTCTTTCTTTGTGAGGAGGGCGGCAATGCCCGGATCCGCCGTTCCCGTGCCCCTGAGCTGCCAGGCCTCGTCCCTGAGCTTCATGTAGGCCTCTCGGTAGCCTTCGTCCAGGTAAAGGAAGGCCGTATCAAACTGTCCCGCCGCATCCGCATAGCTTCCGGCCCGGTAGGAATCCAGAGCCTGCTCCAGAATCAGGAGGGCGTTGTCGTCTTTCTGGGAAATGAAGGGGTCAAGACTTCCTATTTTGCCCAGCCTGTGGCCCAGAATCAGAACCTGAACGTCATCGCCATCCTTCGCCGACGCCCGCGCGTAGCACTTCTCCGCGTTGCCCTTGTTCCCCCTCAGAAGCCATGCCCGCCCTTGAAGTGCCAGCAACCTGGCTTCCAGGGCCTTGTCCAGACGCTGCGATGATGAGAGGCGCTCATCTATTCTGTTTATAACCGACGAAAGATTCGCCTGCCCCGCACCCGCCGCATCCGCCCGGGCAATTTCCAAGGCTGCGGTAGAAGCCAAACCCCCATCCTGCGCGGAATCCGCGCTTATGGAAACATCCTGCTGCATCGACGCGCAGCTGGGGAAAAACGCAACCACTGCCACCGAAAAAATGGCCGTCAGTATGAGATTCTCTTTTTTCATCTTATAGTCCATGCATAGATTTTTTTGTCAAGCGAGAGAGCCACGCAGTCCCGCTTCCCGTCGCCGTTCACGTCAGCTATGACGCACTTGCCGCGACCGGCGACAGGGAAACCATACACCATTTCAAGAGAGCTTGTAAAGGCATATATGTAGTTGGACTGGCCGCTCGCGTATATTCTTTCACCGTCGCTGGAAAGCCACGCCTCCTTGGCATCGTCCAGTCCCTGCAGTTTCACCTTGCTGTAGTTACCTGAGCCATCAACCCTGTAAAGCTCGGCGTCAGAACTGAGAGCGAACCAGGCTCCGTCCGCCCTGACAACATTCGCCGTAAACACACCAGGAAGCGACACAGGGAAGCCGGATTTAGGCTTTCCGTCCTCGAAGACATGGAAATCTCCAGCCTGCGTTATTATGGCAACGACCAGATGGCCATCAATATCAGAAAGACAAGGCCGTCCGAACGCTATTCCATCCACGAGCATTGGATTGTCCAAATTCCCGAACTCCCCGTCCTGTATCGTATATATGGCACCTTCAAAAGCTTTGGAGTAGACTGCAGCGGTCCTTCCTGCCACAGCTGGCTGAGACCTGAAATTACAGTCTTCCGGGCCTTTAAGCTCAAACGTCTTTCCGGAGTCATCCACCAGAACAACGGAACCGTTCTCGGTCGGAATCAAAAGCTGCTTTCCTACGGAGGCAGGCTTTGCCGATGTCTTGCATCCAGTCAGGACAGGAAAAGGACGAACGGCCTGAAGCTTTCTGTCCAGCAAGTAGACAGTGCCTTTTTCATCCACAACCCAGACAACACCTCCGCCGGAACATTCCTCCGCACTCGCCGTGACAAAGCAGTTTTCCCTCATAAGCATGCGCGAGACCGCAAGCGATGAGAAGTCCAAGGACTTTACAAGTTTGCCGCCCTCACACCAGAACACGGCCTTGCCAGAAGCTTCTTCCTCCAAGCTGAAATCAGGAGTTTCCTCAAGCGCAATGGGAAAGCCGGGGAGAGAGCGCCCGTTATAGGAGTCCACTGCCGTCGCATGATATGCCGCATTTATGTTTTCCCCGTCCAGACTGAAATTGATCCGTCCTATATTATACAGCTTGAGCAATTTCGTGATTATCCCGCTAGACTGCA
>CAMNGY010000407.1 GCA_946538795.1 uncultured Treponema sp. | reverse complement strand
CCATTATGTCCTTTGCGGGGGAGAGGGATTTTGGACAGAACATTGCGAAGTCTATGCCCAGCTTGGCGCAGATGAGCATCAGCGAGCGGGCCATGTTGTTGCGGCCGTCCCCGCAGAAGCAGAGCTTGAGCCCTTTCAGCTGTCCGAACTGCTCCTTGAGCGTCATCACGTCCGCGAGGACCTGCGTCGGGTGGAAGGAGTCCGTCAGTCCGTTTATGACGGGCACCCCCGAATACTTGGCCAGGGCCTCAACGTGCTCCTGCTTGAAGCCGCGGAATTCTATCGCGCTGAACATCCGGCCCAGGACGCGTGCCGTGTCCTTTACGCTCTCCTTGCCCCCCAGCTGGATGTCGGCGGTGGACATAAAGACAGGATGCCCCCCTTCCTCTCCGAACGCGGTCTCGAAGGACGAGCGGGTGCGGGTGGACCGTTTCTCGAATATCAGGGCAATCGTCTTGCCCAGAAACCTCTGGTGCACTTCTCCGGCATGGGACTGCTTCTTGACCAGGAAGGCCCAGTCAAGGATCTGCCCTATCTCGTCAGGCGTCCAGTCAATCCAGTTCAAAAGGCTCCGGCCCTTGAACGGCGAGTCAAATTTTTCTGCTTCCATAAAATTTATCTCTTGATGTTTTTTCCTTGTCTGTCATGCTGTCCGGCCCGGATCAGCTGGTCGCAATCTCCTCTTCCTCTTCCTCCGCATATTTATAGAAGAAAGATACGAAAAAGGTCGTGCAGTCCGGCACGTGGACGGCCCATTCCACGCCGACGGTCTTTATGCTCAGTCCGTCCTGAATGGGAACCATCACGTTTTTCATCCCTCGCATGATCTCCTTGGCCTCGCTGTCCTCCGGTTCGCCCTTGCTCCAGTCGGAGTCGGCCATCGTCGCCAGAGAACGGTAGACATAGGGGCTGTCCGCGAACCAGTCTATGTCCCTCTTCCTGAGCTGGAATTTTATCTTGACGTCCCAGTCGTCCCGCTTGAGCATCTCATTCGGGTAATCAACGTGGATGTTCATCTCGGTGTAGTCCAGCTCGTCGTTGAAGAACCTGCCGAGCTGCTCGCCCAGCCTGTATGAGACGGTGACGTTCTCCTTCTCGCCGGTGATGAAGTTCTCTGAGTCCTGCAGGCCCCGTTCGTATTTTTCCCTGAGCGTCATAAAAACCCCTTTGCGGATAATACCTCGTTAGTAATATCCTCCATATTATCAGCATAAGGGAATATTGTCAATTTTATTTTCGGTTGAGTCCTATTAACATCCGCACGCGGACGGGTGAGGTTCCGCACGCGGGCGGGTGAGGTTCCGCACGCGGGCGGGTGAGGTTCCGCACACGGACGGGTGAAGCTCCGCACGTGGACGAGTGAAGTTCCGCACACGGACGGGTGAAGTTCCGCATACGGACGGGTGTTGCCCGGCTTCCATGTTGATAACGGAGCTGGGGGTGTTTTGATAACAAAAAATGCTTGCCAGTTTCTGTTTTTTACTATAGAATAGTGACTATTATCGGTACTTTCCCGAAAACCGTGTGTTTTAGGGAAAGACCGTGGACAAAACATCCGAATTTAAAAAGAGGCCCCGTGGCCTTTTATATTCGCCGATTAAGGAGCGCGTATGGCTAAGAAAGAGCTGGATAGGTTTGACACACACGCCAAAAGGGACGTGCAGATCCGCACCAAGCTTCTGATATATGTGGGTCTTGCTGTCATCGTGTGCTGTGCCGGTGTCGCGGCCTTGTCCATCATGGTCTTCGACAAATCCTACCTGGAGGAGATTCAGAATGATCTGGTCTATACTATGGAAGGCTGCCAGATGATCCTGTCCGACCGCGAGGATGTCGCCAAGGAGATTGCGGTTCTGGCCGCCGGCGATGAGACCGTCAAGGATGAGTATCTGGCCAACAGCAGGTCTGCCCTTTCAAGCTACGCAAAGAAGGTGGACGAGGAGTCAAACATAGACGTGTTCTTGTTCGCCGACAACCGGGGTTCAATCATCGCAAGCTCGGACTCCGACTTCGTGGTCGGAAGCAGCCTGTCCGGCGTCTACGCAGTGGAACGCGCCATGCAGGGCTTCGCGACTTACAGCTGCGAGCCTGTGGGACCATGTAAGTACGGCATTGTCGCGACCTCGCCGGTCAAGGTTGAGGGAAAAATCCTTGGAGCCGTCATCGCCATATACGACCTCGCGTCCGAGGATAGCGGCGATTTCCTGGATGTCCTCAAGCGCAGCTACAACGTAGAATGTACGGTATTCTCCCATGACACCCGCATGGGGACGACCCTGCGGAACGACAAGGGACAGTCGCTGGCTGGCACCAAGCTGGACAACAGGGCCATAATCGACCTGGTCCTGGGCAAGGCCGGCGAGTATAAGGGGCGCAACGTTATCCAGGGGAATGAATATCTGACCGTCTACGCCCCTCTCAAACTGGGCGACGGCTCGGTGAACGGAATGCTTTTCATTGCCAAGAGCATTCAGGCGGTTGACAGCATCAAGTCCCGGAGCGTCGGCATCATCCTTCCTGTTACGATGATTCTCGCCATAATAGTGATGATTGTCGTCGGACGCTTCATCTTCTGGCTCATGTGGAGGATCAACAACGTCACCAAGGTCTGTAAGGAGCTTTCCGCCGGTGACGCAGACCTGACCAAGCGCGTCAAGCTTTTGGTCCGCGATGAGATAGGTGACCTGATAATCCACTTCGACCTCTTCTGCGACAAGCTCCAGACGATTGTCCGCGAGGTCAAGTCCTCCAAGAACGTCCTTGAGTCCACGGGCAACGACCTGTCCGCCAGCACTGAGGACACGGCGAGCGCGATTACGCAGATTATTGCGAACATAGACAGCATTTCCGGGCAGATAAACGCCCA
>CAMNGY010000406.1 GCA_946538795.1 uncultured Treponema sp. | reverse complement strand
TTAGCTGGGACGACCCGGCCTTCACCGCTGTGGGACGTGTCTCCCTGCTTGAGGGCAAGGACTCCCGCCTCTCTTCCGCCGACATAAAGGAAGCCGCCCAGGACAAGGGCATGACGATTCCCCCGTTGAGCGAGGAGGAGGCCAAGAAGGTGGAGATCCTGCGCGGTCCCAACATCAAGCCCTGCCCCCCCTGCCGCCCCTGCGAGGACACGCTCAGGCTGCCCGTCCTGCTCAAGGCCGGGGACAACGTCTCCACGGACGACATCATGCCGGCGGGAACCAAGGTCCTGCCCTTCCGCAGCAACATTCCTGAGATAAGCAAGTTCGCCTACGAGCGAATAAGCAAGGACTTCTACGCCAAGGCAGAGGCAATGAAGTTCTCAGGCTGCTTCGTCGTCGGCGGCGAGAACTTCGGCCAGGGTTCCAGCCGCGAGCATGCCGCCTTAGGTCCGATGTACCTGGGTGTCCGTGCGCTCCTGACCAAGAGCTTTGCCCGCATCCACAAGGCGAACCTCATCAACTACGGCATCATCCCGATCACGTTCAAGAACCCCGCCGACTATGACCTGATACAGGAAGGCGACACGCTGGAGATTTCAAGCATCTTCGACAGCCTCAAGAGCGGCAAGGACTTTTGCATCAAGCTCACCGGTAAGGGCGGCGTGAAGGAGATTTCCGGGGTCAACGACCTGGCGGAGCGGTCACGGAACATCCTCCTTGCGGGCGGGCTAGCGCTCTACACAAAGGCAGGAGGACAGTAAAAGTTTCCTTGCTTTTTCCCAGCTACTGGCTTATAATAAAAGATAAGGAGTTTGGCAATATGGTAAACGTCCACAATATAATGGAGGAGCAGGTAATTGCCCGTGTAGATGAGTTATACAGGGAAGTCAAGGCAAAAGGCACGTCCTGGCTTACCTGTGACTGCGAGAACTGCCGCCTCGACACCATAAACTACGTCCTCAACAGGATTCCGCCCCGTTACGTTGTCAGCGGACGCGGAGTAGCATATAACCAGGGGACGCTCCTGAAGGATTCTCAGCTCACGGCCGACATAGACCGCATCTGTCTGGAAGGCATGAAACTTGTCAGCACTGCAAAACGGCCTTACCACAAGGTCGCGTTGCTGATGGACAACAAGGAACCCGAAATTCTGCAGCCCATGTTCAATTTCCCGACTTTCATAGGAAACGTGTTTGACGGCTCAACTTTTGAGCCTATAACTGGGGCAAACATCCTGCTTAAGCTGGACGGCAGGGCCGCCTTCATGATGGATTCAAGCTGGATAAACCCGTGCAAGACTTATGCGGCCTCGCACGGCAGCTTTACCTTCTGGGTCGCGCCGATAAAAGCTTCGGAGGACAAGGAGAACAAGGAATTCACGTTCACCATAGAGGCTTCGATGGACGGCTACACGCCCGTAACCTACTCCTTCGTTGTTCCCCTGGTAAGCGAAACAAAGGACAAGAGGGAGCTTAACTCCGTCTACAGCCTGAAAATTCAGGACATATTCCTTTTCCGCGATGACATCGTGAACGATCAGGAGTAATATTTTTACACAGGCGTTAATGCGAACAAATTGACAATATAACCTGTGGGAAAAAATTTGCCTGTACACCGAGGATTCAAGGCAAACAAAATGCCGTCCCGTCCATCCTACTCATAAGGAATGCTCGGGAATAGGTGTTTTTGTTGTTAGTCATAAAAAACTTGCCATCGCACAAATTAGGACCAGCTGTCGCAGAATTCAACGCAGAATATGCACTTAAGAAAGGCATTTCTCCATCACCGTTTGCCTCTCTAAAAAACAAAAAACCGCCATTCCCCACAGCATTCGGCTACAGGTCCGGCGGTCCTCTTATGGGAAATTTCCCTTGCCCTAACGGCTACCCACGCTACTCATCTTCCAGCTTATAGAAGTAATAGCGGTTGCCTGCCAAGGCGAAAGCATTTGTAGAAGAGTCACTGACATCGATGCGGGTTCCCATCATCTTCTTCTGCCAGTTCGTCTCATCCTGGGTTATATACCAGTTGTCCTCGTCATCAAACGTGACAGCCAGTAAATTCGGGCAGTTTTTGAAAGCGTCCTTGTCGATGCTGGTCACAGACCAGGGAATCGTCACAAGAACGATATCCTTCCTGTTCCTGTACGCCCCGTACTCAAGTCCGGTCACGTTATCAGGAATCTCCAGGTTCTCCTTCGCAAAAGCTGCCGCTCCCAGCGCAAGCAAGGCAACGGCAACTATTTTAAATCTTGACGTTAATCTAGTCATACGCGCCTCCTTGGGATTTAACAACCCTTCTATATAAAAGTATACATCGAAAGCGCGAAAAGTAAAGAAGAAAATTCTGTTAGAAATAATACTGGCTGTCCAAAGGAACGGTATAACCAACCACCACATCCAGATATCCGCTGTTTCGCTTTTTTGCATAAATCTGAATGGCAGCGGAGTCTCCGCTCGGATCCATTTGTACCTCCTGCACGGAAATAGTGTCATCCACGCTGAACCCCGAAGAGTCGGATATGGATCCTCTGACTATACGGCTAATAACGTACTGGTTCCTGTTAAGTGAAGATGCCCTGCTCAGCTCCATTCCCAACAGTGGCACCAAAGCCTCCGCTATCACGTCATGCGCATAAACTTCGCTTCCAGGAGACTTTGGTCTCCCGGCCAGGTAGACGATATGGGTTTTCTCCTTGCCATACTGGTCAAGTGCCTTAATTTGCACGATTGTCCCCAATTCTCTCCGCATAAAGTCAGCTTTCAGATCATCCAATGAGCTGACATGCTTCCCGGCAACCTCAATAATAGTCTCTCCAGCGACAAGACCTGCCTTTGCGGCAGGGGACGATGGCATGACGTATTCTACGGAAA
>CAMNGY010000405.1 GCA_946538795.1 uncultured Treponema sp. | reverse complement strand
TTCCTCCGCCTGGCTTGCGGCCGTATCTTCGGGCTTGTCTTTGCCTGAATCCTCGCCCATGCTGACCCCGGAGGCCTTGGCGTTGTGGAGCAGCTGCAGGCTCTGGGCCTCTATGCCGTAGTCGGTCTTGTCCTCCTTCATGCCGTTTATGCACCTGTCCATTTCCTTCTGCAGGGTCGCGGATATGAAGGCCCGTATCTGGGTCTTGGATTCCAGGCTCATGGAGGAGGGGTATGAGAATATAGCTATCTCGGTCTGCTTTTCGGTTTTTTTGAGCAGGAAAACCTTGAGGTAGGTCTCCATCTGCCTGCCGTTCAGCGCTATGATGACGTTCGGGAACGTTGTGCCTACCTTCAGCTTTCCCCTCAGGAATTCGGGAACCTCCACTGCGATGGTGGCGGAGGATATGTCCACCACCCTCATCTGGAACATGCTGGGGTTTCCCCCTGCGTCGTGCATGGTGAAGTAGACGGAGGCGTTCTCCCTGAAGCAGGAGCAGCGGACGTGCTGCCTGCGTCCCTTGGCTCCGTGCACGTCAAAGATTCCCCTCAGGATCTGCTTCGTGCGCTCGTCGTCCCCGGCCGTGGAGTTGAACCCGGCCTTGAGCTTGATCACGTCCAAAACCTTGGCCGCGTTCTTTATGGCGTTCTCCGTCAGGAAGCCGCATATCGTGGTCTTGAGCGCCTTGTCTTTTTCGAAGCTGTCCACCATCGCCATCCAGGACGCGATGGGCATCTGCCCGTCCACGCTTATCATGCAGATGGAATCAGGGTTCTTGGACAGGAAGTTCTTCACGTCGCGCCACTTTTGTATGATGTATATCTCATACTCGTCAACCCTCAGTGCCTCTATAATGCGGGACTGGACCTTGAAGGAAGGGTTTACGAAGAATATCTTCCTTCCGAACGGTGGATTGACTTCTACTACTTCAGACATAGGCTTTCCTCTCCTTGAAAGCTGTTGCGGGCCGTTTGCCCGGACCTGGCTTGAAGGTATGCTGGCCGGCGCGAAAAGCTGCCGGCCGGCGTGTCTTTAGAAATCCGCAAGGCGCGGGGCACGCGGATACGGAATCACATCGCGGATGTTCGCCATGCCCGTTATGTAGCGCAGAAGGCGGGCGAATCCCAGGCCGAAGCCGGAGTGGGGCACGCTGCCGAACCTGCGCAGGTCCAGGTACCACTGGTAGTTGCTCATGTCCATCTTGCGATCCTCGCAGACCTTGAGCAGCTTCTCGTAGCTTTCCTCGCGCTCGGAGCCTCCGGTAATCTCGCCCAGGCCGGGAACAAGAACGTCAACGGCACGGACTGTCTGCCGCCCCTGCTCGTCAGGCTCGTTCTGCTTCATGTAGAATGCCTTCACGTCCTTGGGGTAGTTGTAGACCATTACCGGGGACTTGAATACGGTTTCCGTGAGGAAGCGCTCGTGCTCGGTCTGAAGCTCCCGGCCCCACTCTATGGGATATTCGAATTTCGCGTTGTTGCCTTCCAGCTCCTTCACCGCGTCCGTGTAGGTTATCCGCTTGAAGGGCGTCTCCACGACGTGCTGGATCTGCGCCGTGACGCCGGGCTGTATCCGTTTCTCGAAGAAAGCCAGGTCCTCCGCGCAGTCTGTAAGGGCGAACTTGAGCAGGTACTTGAGGAATTCCTCCTCCAGGTCCATGTCGTCAAAGAGGTCGTAGAAGGCCATCTCCGGCTCGCACATCCAGAATTCGGACAGGTGGCGGGGGGTGTTGGAATTTTCGGCGCGGAAAGTCGGCCCGAAGGTGTACACCTTGCCCAGAGCGGTCGCCAGGGTTTCGGCCTCCAGCTGGCCGGATACGGTCAGGCTGGCCTTCTTGCCGAAGAAGTCCTTGCTGTAGTCAACGATGGATGCCGCCTTCGCGGGATCCATCCCCTTTGCCCCGGCCTTGGCCGCCAGTTCCGCGATCTTCTCAAGCGAGAGGGTCGTGACCTGGAACATCTCGCCCGCGCCCTCCGCATCGGAGCAGGTGATTTCAGGTGTGTTCACGTACACGAACCCCCTTTCCTGGAAGAAGGTGTGCAGGGCGAAGGCCATGCGGCTGCGCAGGCGGAACATGGCGCCGAAGGTGTTTGTCCTGGCCCGCAGGTGGGCGTTCTCCCTCAGGTACTCCATGCTCATGTTCTTCTTCTGCAGGGGGTAGGAGTCCGTCGGGCACTTGCCCAAGACGGAAAGGGTCTTGAGCGTGACCTCGACCGCCTGGCCCGATGCGGGGGAGGCAATCAAGCTGCCGGTGGCCTTCACCGAGGCCCCCGTGGTCACGTCCTTCAAGGATTCTTCTATATTATTAGCGTCAGTTCCGTTTGCGGGGTTGTTGCGGTCAAAGGTCAGCTGTATGGAAGCGAAGCAGCTGCCGTCGTTCACCTGGATGAACACCAGGTTCTTGGAATCCCTCTTGGTCCTTACCCATCCGAATACCGTGACTTCCCGTCCGTCCGGCTGAGAGGTAAGCAAATCCTTTATAGAAATCGGTTTCATAGCAGTACAATTATAAAATATTGCGGGCAAATAGTAAAGGACTGCTGCGGGCCGCTTTCGGATAACGAAGTTTTATCCTTGTTATAAGTTCGTTTCTTTTGGAAAGAACTTGAACAACTTTATTTGATACCGATAATATGGGGAGTATGGCTAAGAAAATCGTATCTATGTCCACAAAGCTTTCCATCGCGCTGACGGTCATCATACTTGTCATGATAGCCGTTTCATCCGTAACGACGGGGCTTTTCTTCAAGAACAACTGCCTTGACAACTTTGATGAGAGCGCCAAGACGGCACTCTCGGAGTTCTCGGACTCAATTTCGATGTTCTTCAATTCAAAGGAGGTCGAGCTGAACGTCTTCGTCGATTCCGACGAGG
>CAMNGY010000404.1 GCA_946538795.1 uncultured Treponema sp. | reverse complement strand
CGCGTCGGCGCACGAGCTTCCCGTCAGCGCGTTGTAGAGCGACAGGGCGTTCTCCCTGTCCGAGAACAGGCGGCAGAACAGGCCGTCCTTGTGCCTGCGCCGCACCCCGGGCCTCCCCGCTCTCCTCTGTTTTGCTTTTCGTTTTCTCTTTGCACTCATGCATGATACATCCCCTGCCGGAATGCAGGAATGTGCGTTTTCCCGGGGAAAATCTTTTGTTTCGGGGTGTTTTTTACCGGCCTCGCGCCTCAGCGTCACGCCCCGGGGCACAAAAAAAAAGGCGGCAGGCCCCATAGGGGCCGGCCGCCTCCGTCATCCTAGTTTCAAGCCGTCAGGCTTTTCCTAGAAGGTCCACTTCCATGCAACCGGGAACTTGATCTGATAAGATCCGTCGTGGTCGAAGAAGTTCGTCAGGTCAACATGGGCCTGGAACTCGTTCTTTCCGGTCGTGTAGGTGAATCCGGGCCTCACGCGGACAGCCAGGGCTGCCTTCGCGGCTGAAGTCGTGTCGATGTTGCCGTTCGCCATCGTGCGGGAAAGGGCGGTGTAGTACTGCCAGTTCTCGTTCGCGGCGGCTCCGACGTTGTAGTCCCTCTGCTGGTTGGCAACATAGCCAAGTCCACCCTGGCCCTCAACGGCGTTGTTCTTAATCATATTTCCGTCCTTGTCTGTAACCCTGTCACCGACAGCGGCGCGGACATCCTCGAGGGCATAGTGCGCATAGTACAGGTCAACAAAGTTGGCATCGATCGTCGTGGCGGCGAACAGGAGGTCCTTGTCGTCCTCCTCGGTTCCGTGGTGGGTGTTCGTTCCGAGGTCCATCGCGACGCCCAACAGGATGTCGGCGTTGAACTTTCCGGGAACCACGTCATAGGCGGCCTTGAGTCCGGCGTACATATCGTACACGGACTGGGACTTCTTCATGTTGTACATGGCGTCAGCGGCCAGCTTCAGGTCTCCGGCGACGAACGTGACGCCTCCGGCGATGGCCTGCTTACCACCGATCTTGATAAGCCCGTTGTCAAACACATCCAAGAAAGTCGTGTAGTTCTCGGAGTAGTTGTAGCCCAGGTTGGCGGTGATGGCACCAAGGTTCACCTTAGCATAGACTCCGTACTGGCGGAATCCGGCGTTGATGACGTCATCGACCTTAACGCCGGCTCCGACAAGACCGGAAGACAGCGTGTACTCGGCTCCCAAGTCAACGCGGAACCTGTATCCGTCGTTGTATCCGTTGTTCGTGCGGGCAGCTCCGGTGCTTCCGGCGATGATCCAGCTGTCCTCGACCTCGGCGTTGATCCAGTTCGGCTTGGAGCTGAAGTCAGCCGAGAACGGGATGGCTCCGCTGATCTTCAGGCCGTCGATCGGGCTCGTTATGATGGCAAAACCGTCTGAGCCGAGCTTGTGGGCACCCCACTCGGTTCCGCGGGCAGGAAGCTTAGATCCAGTGATGCTGGGGCCGCCGTGCAGCCAGAAGTTGACGATGTCGAACGGGGTGAAGCGGAGCTTCCAGTCAAGTCCCCAGTAGCTGAAGCCGGTGTCGTCGCTGTTCAGCGTTCCGTGGGCGTCGGCGTTCTTGGTGAACGGGGCAGCATCCCTTGATCCGCTGAAGGCCGTTCCGTGTCCGTAGAAATCGCTGGACAGGTTCCCGTCATAGTAGTTCTCCGTCTTGTCGGAGATTCCGAACTTCGGTGCGAGCTCGAACTCCAGCTTCTCGCTGTTGTAGCTCACGCCAATCTTGTCATAGATTCCGCCAAACTCGGAGCGCCAGTTCGTGTCCTTGTAATCCTTGTGCGCGTTTCCGGTGACCCTGACAACATCGGATCCAATCTCGTTATAGAAGCTGAATCCCTGGGGCAGGTTGTAGTCGTCGGTCGCCTGAGCGAAGGCACCGGCACCTGCCAAGAGAGCGGCGCCGGCAAGCGTCGCAAACTTTGTAATCTTCATATAAAACTCCTTTTTGTGGCCCTCGCGGACCAACTATGTCCAACTTTACTCCATTCTCGGCTCATTGTCAAGTTTTTTCCACAAAATTTATCGCTTTTGTTTAACAACCCCGCCCGCAGAAGGTTACGCACCAAAAAAACTTTTTCCCCCTGCGCTTGCAGGCAGGCGCCGCCGGAGGCCGGGATAAGGCCACGGGCCGGAACGCGCCCGCCGGGGCACCTTGCACACGGCGGGGCTCATTGCTGGCCGGGGCCGCCGCGCAGGGACGGGCGGCCTCAAGCCTCCCTCGACAGCCTCTCCAGGTACATCCCGCGCTCCCCCTCGGGGATTCCCAGCGCGTCCATCGCCTGCTCGGCTGTCCACGACAGGTTGCACATAAGGCTGCGAAGGTCCCTCTCCTGCCCCTCCGCGAGGCCCTCCGACATGCCTTCTTTCAGGCCCTCCTCGCGGGCCGCCTGCCTGGCGAGGATTATGCCGTTCCTGTAGTCCGCCTCGGCCCTGTCCACAGACAGGTGGTAGGCCCAGGCCCTCTCCTCCGCGGCCATCCTCATGTACGTTTTCAGCGCCGTCATGTATTCCTCCTTCCAGCCCTCGTCCCGGCCGAGTGCCTCCAGAACCTCGGGCTTTTCACATCCTGAGATGAATTTACACCAGTTTGCTGCTCTTTGCAATCCTTCCCCGATTTGTCCCGGTACTTTCAGGTCAAAGAAGAGGATCTGCATCCGGTCAGACAGTACTGCCCCGTCGTCCAGCCTCATCATTGCCCGGTGGAAGAACTTCCTCCCTCCGGCTTTTCCCTCCTCTCCGAACAGGTCAAAGTCGATGAGGAAAATCTGATAGACGGACGGCATACTTTCATACGGCCTTCCCCGCCGCAGGCTGCCCGCACAGAGCCTGCAGGCGTAGAAGAGTGCCCTGAGCTTCTGGTCGTCGTCC
>CAMNGY010000403.1 GCA_946538795.1 uncultured Treponema sp. | reverse complement strand
CGGCGGCTCCAGGAACGGGCAGCGGCGAGTTCCAGAGCTGCCGTTGAACTAGAATTCACGGAATGGCTCCGCGTAACCTTCCTCCAGCCAGAGGGAAATCTTTTCAGCTACCGTCCTGATTTTCTCGGCGCGGCGGCGGCCCGTTATGGAACATTCCCAGACAACGCCCACCCGCCAGCCTTCGGCAAAGAGCTTCTGCACGTCACGGATGTCGCGCTCCCGGTTACGGGTAAATTTCTTCTGCCAGAATTCCGCGTTCGTCGAAGGCATCCGGAATTTGCTGCATCTGCCAGAATACAAGACAGGCCCTTCAAGCAGATTGGATTTTAAAAGCGATGTACCGCTCTTCCATCCGTGCGCATGCCAGAAACATCCGTTCACGAAAACCACGGCCTTGTAATGCGGAAAAACAATGTCCGGGCTGCCACAAAGGCGCTTGTCGTTCTTGCGGAAACGGAACCCGAAGCGGAAAAGCTGTGAGCGCAGGGCGACCTCCAGCTTGCCGCCCGTGCTTCGGATGGCCGCCATGTTCTTATGACGCTGCTCAGGAGTAAGCGTGTCGGAAGTCCTTCCGCCTTCCTCCGGTTCGTCCTCCATAGGTCAGATACCCACCCGGTATGTCTCCGGCGCACCGAGGTATGACGGCGGCAGGGATTTGTTGGCCTCATGGATGACGATTTTCTCAAGAACGATGTTCGGGGTGACAGGCAGAACTTTCAGCAGGTTCAGCCCCTCCCGGCAGGAGGCGTAGACGGTCGCGACGCGGATGTTGTTCTCAATGTCCGTGCCCCAAGGCTGCTTGTCGTCCCCGACGGCGAAAACCGCGCTGTCCACAACATCCTTCAGGATTTTCTCGCCGTTCACATCCGCGACAAACTGGAGCTTGTTGTCCTTGTAAGCCGGATTGGACGGGTTCAGGTAAAAATCGAAAGCCATAAGCCCCCCTGTCCCTGCGATGAAATCCGCATCCAGCGCGAAGGCGTATTCCACGAATGGCGCGTCATCCGACCCGGGGACGAAGCCCGCCGTCGTGTCCGCGGCCTTCACCGCGCCAAGAGTCTTGCCGTATCCGTCCAGCTCCCTGAACCCTTCCGAGCGCACGAAGTGCACTGCCTCCATGCTGATGTAATCCGTCGTCCGCACGAAGGTCCCCGTCGGGAAGTTGCAGTCGGGAACGGACGCATCGATGAGGACGTTAACCAGCACCCCCGCGCCGTGCCCGTCGTCGCTCTCAATCTTGAGGACGGCATTCTTGGCCGGGGCGGAAGCAAGCTTGTCCCGGTCTATCTGTATCCGTACAATATCAAGGGGCAAATTACCTAGGCCTGTGCCGGCGGCAAGGGCTGGACATCCTGCGGAAAAATCATCCTCAGCTTTTTCCAGCCTAAATGAAATCCAGTCCGCCCCGCATGACAGCCTGAGCTCAAGCCCCTCCGCGTTACAGTAAGCGACCATGACACGGGCCTCGCTGACAGCGGGATTTCTGAAGGCATCCAGGCGCAGCTCGCGGACGGTCCAGTCCTGCCCGCTCGTCGTAAACTCGTTCCCGTCAATCCAGAACACTGCCCGCCTCTTGCGTGTAGGCTCCACGTATTCATAGACGGGGTATCGGTTCTCCGCCTCGCACCAGTTGCGGAAGCCGAAGTGCTCCGACCATGCCATGCCATAGAAGCGGCCCCCGGCCACCTTGTCGCATTCCTCAACAAGCTCTTTGTCAAACTGGCAGCAGGAGCGGACCTTGTCCGCATAAAGGTCCGCGATGACCGCGCCATGGGAGGCAAACCAGTGGTTCTTGCCGCTGTACAGCTGCATCCGCACGACGTTCATCGTCCCCGCGACGGGGAGGTATACCTGGCTGAAGAAGCCCGCCTCCTGTCCGGCCGGAACGGCAGACCGCAGCGCCTGCACCCGCGCGATGAGGCTTTCCGCCTGCGCAAGGATGCTGTCAGCCTCGCCATAGTTCACCGGATGAAAGGTGTCCGGCTTCAGGCATTCCGTCCGGCACATATTGGCAATCTTGTTGGACAGGAACACGATGCCAGAAACTTCCTGCCGCTGCTCCTCCGAAAAAAAGGGAAACTGCTCGGCAAACCACGCATCGGCATAGGCCTTCGTGTCCGAGTTGTATCTTTCGTAGTCGTAGGCGAGGTTCAGGAAGTAGGAGAGGGGAAATTCGTTCGTCAGGATGTCGCCCACGTTGACGACCCACAGCTCACGGATGCCGAACTCGTAGGCGGCTGACATCTGCTCGCGGGCCTTCGGCAGGTAGTTCGTGTTGAGCCACTCGTAGCTGCAGGGCCAGCCGTGGTAATCGAAGTGGTAGTACATACCGTAGCCGCCCTTGTGACCGCGCATTGCCTCGGTCGGTACGGTACGGAGGTTTCCGTGGTTGTCGTCGCAGAGCATGAGCGTCACGCCCTCAAGCTCCGGGTCGCCCGCAAGCCCCCTGGTGTGCTTGTCCCCGTAGAAATATGGCTCCACCTCTTTATAGAGGGCAATCATGCGGGGCACTTTGTCCAGATCCGGGTTGACGTTCTCGCGGATAAGGCGGTTCTGAGTCCTGAGCACGTCGCGCAAAAGCTCTATGTTGTCAGCGAGAGTCGCATTCCTCATGATCGCGGTGTCCGCCTCGCCCCTCATTCCCACGGTTATGACGTTCTCAAAACTGCCGTTGCGCTTGAGCCCGTCTTCCCAGAAGCGGGTGATGCCCTCCCGGTTCTCCCGGAAATTCCACGCGTCGCCATAGACAGAGCCGGGACCGCGCAGGTATTTGTATTCCTCGCCCGCGCGGCAGCATGGCTCGTGATGGCTCGCTCCCATGATGACGCCCAGCTCGTCGGCAAGCTCGGCGTTCGCAAGGCCCGGTCCGTCATCGGAGAAGCGG
>CAMNGY010000402.1 GCA_946538795.1 uncultured Treponema sp. | reverse complement strand
AACTTCCGCCGAGTCCAACAAGAACGCCCTCGTTTCTGCCGAGAAGAACACGATTTACACCAACTGCGCCCTCACCGAGGACGGCGATGTCTGGTGGGAAGGAATCGGCTATCCGGCCAAGGGCGAGCTCATTGACTGGAAGGGCAACAAGCGTCCTGCTCCTGCAAAGGACAAGTCTCCCAAGGGAGAGGAGATGGCTCACCCGAACGCCCGCTTCACCGCGCCCGCCTGCCAGTGCCCCTGCATCGCCCCTGAGTGGGAGGATCCCAAGGGAGTGCCGATCAGCGCCATCCTCTTCGGAGGCCGCCGCCCGTCAACCGTCCCGCTCGTGCACCAGGCCCGCAACTGGAACCACGGCGTCTTCCTCGGCTCCATCGTCGGTTCCGAGATTACCGCCGCCTCCACGATCAATGCGGCCGAGGTCGGAAAGATCCGCCGCGATCCTTTCGCCATCCTGCCCTTCTGCGGATACAACATGGGCGACTACTTCCAGCACTGGATCGATGTCGGCGCCAAGGCTGACCAGGACAAGCTGCCCAAGATCTTCTACGTCAACTGGTTCCGCAAGGACGAGAAGAACGACAAGCTGCCCGGCGGATTCATGTGGCCCGGATACGGCGACAACAGCCGCGTCCTCGCGTGGATCTTTGACCGCTGCGACGGAAAGGACAACTGCGTTGACACCCCCATCGGCTTCATGCCCAAGGAAGGCTCGCTTAACCTGGACGGCCTGGACGAAATCTACAAGCAGCAGATTCCAGCCATCACCTCCGTTGACAAGGAAGGCTGGCTCAAGGAAGTCAAGGACATCCGCGAGAACCACTATCCCAAGTTCGGCAAGCACCTCCCCAAGGAACTCAGTGCTTGTCTGGACGATCTTGAGAAGAGGCTCAACGCTTAGATTCAAGTCTGCGAGATTCTGCGTAAGCAGAATCTCGGGAAGCTGGCCGCAAGGCCAGCGGCACGACCTCGAAAAGCGCCTGAACGCCTAGATTGCGTCTGCGAGTTTCCGCGCAAGCGGGAACTCGGGAAGCTTGCCGTAAGGCAAGCGACAGGCTCAACGCTTAGTTCTTCTTAGGCAATGAAAAGGCCCGTCCGGGGAAACTCGGGCGGGCTTTTTTGTGTCCGGTCGATATCTATAGGAGGAGCCCTTATATCCTTGCCATAAGGGCATCCTGCAGGACTTGGGAACAGTTTATCCTCCTTGCGTCCGCAAGCTTAACCAGCCATGCGGGAAGCGATACATTTTTCCTTACGGCCCGTGTATCGGTCAACTCCCGATATTTGAGGGTGTCCGCCTTTATGAGGGAAAGGGTTGTATTCTCATCATGAGAAATATCCTTCTGCGGGGTAGGAGAAGGAATGTTTAGGTCTTCATCTTCCGCTGTACAGAGCCATGCTGCCATAGCATCAGACATCTGGTCGATGGCATCCGCAAGGTCTTTTCCTGTCGTTATGCAGCCGTCAAGGTCTGGAACCTTGGCGTAGACCTTTCCGCCTTCTTCCGTAAAAACAGCCGTATACGTATACCTCATTGCTTATCCCCCTGCTGTATCTCCTTTACAATGTACCGCAAATCGTTTTCATCAAAATCGTGCCTTTTCAGCGGAATGGAACGCCTTTTGCTGGCATTAAAGTAGATGTCATGATTGGCTCCATGCCGTTTTAAAACATACCCAGCCTTTTCAAGCTGCTTTACAGCTTGTGCATGTGCGTTCATCCCTACCACCTTGATAAATTATACACAATTTTACACAATATAGCAATATCGAAATAAAAGTTCCTGTAATCCAAAATCAAAAAATATAAGGAGGATTCATGAAAAAGAAAATCATATTTCTTGTCCTGATAGTACTGAATATAGCTGCATCCTTTGCAGAACAGCGGCCGGTCTTAGGCAGTTCAGAAAGCAAAATGTATTACACATCCTATGGAACTGATATGGCTTCAGCTGTCTTTAGGGGAACAACTAGGAATGTAGATCCTCAGAAATGGTACAACGAGGATTACAACAGCATAAAAAATGCGATTGCACATTCCGCCCCGGCCACAAAGCTGGGGCGGGGCGGCAGCGGGCCTTTTATAACTGCCGGGTGCCCCGGCGTTGCCCGGCGCTGCCCGGCGCTGCCCGGCGTTGACCTGGGTACCGCCTGCCGTACCCCCAAGACCTATTCCTTCTTCCTGAGCCGGGCGAACAGCTTGCGCACAAGCCCGATCTTGCCGAAGCAGAGCCAGTAGAAGAATGCCAGCACCAGCACGACCGGTATGCCGAACAGCACGATGTATATGACGGCGAAGAAGAGGCCGACCACGAAGTACACGACGTTGCTTGCAAGGTCGCTGAACTTGCGGCCCACATCGGGCAGGGTAAAGCCCTCCTCGGTATGGTTGGGCTTCAGCCGGGCAATGACCGTTATCTCGCTGAAGCTTATCTGGGCGGAAAGCAGGTTCATCTGCCCCTGCATGGCCTCAAGGTCGGCCGTCACGTCGTTCAGCTTGCTCTCAATCTCAAGCATGTCCTTGATGTCCTTGGCCGACTTGAGGTAGCTTTCCAGCCTTTCCTGCATGATCCGCTTGCTTTCCAGCCGGGACTTCAGGTCGTAGAATCGGTCAGTCACGTCCTTGCTGTTCACGTTCTTGCCCGTCACCTTGCCGAACGAGCTTGTCTCGCCCATCGCGTCCTCGAACCTGCTGCTGGGGACCTTGACGGTGAACGTCGCGCTGCTGGTTCCCTCGTCGGAATTTGCGATATACCCCCCGTACTTCTTTACCCAGCTTTCCACGCCAGCCTTCACCTCGGAAAGGCTCTGCACCTCCAGCCTGACGTTGCCGGTCTTGATGAGCTTGCGCTCGTAGCTTTCTGCCCCTGATGAGGCGGCGTCCTTCTGTTCG
>CAMNGY010000401.1 GCA_946538795.1 uncultured Treponema sp. | reverse complement strand
GAACTTCTCCTCCATAGCCTTTACCAGGTCAGCAGCCTGCTGAACCGTCATGTTAGCAATAGCGTCCAAAATCTCATCGTTAGAAAGTGCCATAATTGTCTTCTCCTAGCCGCAAAGCGGCCACTATTGACCTTGCAGAGCGGAGCACACGGCACCGCTTCACCTGCTTCCGGTCTTTCCGCAGACAGTAATCAGCACGTCGAAGCCTGACTGCGGTTTAATGAAAATTTAGTTGGCCGCGGGAGCAGCCTCGGCGGCTGCGGAATCTCCCGCGCCACCCTTCTTCTCGACGTAAGCCTGCAGGGTTGCGGCAAGCTGGCGGGCAGGCCCGTTGATAGCAGACATAAGCATTGCAATAAGCTGCTTCTTTCCGGGCAGCTTCGCAAATGCCTCTATCTTGGCCTGATCGTACAGCTCGTTCTCTACCCACGCGCCCTTGACGTCAAGGGTCGGAACATCCTTCTTGAAGTCAAAGAGAACCTTTGCGACTTCGTTTGGATCCTCTTTGGCCATGGCGATGGCGGTCGGTCCCTTAAGGTAGTCCGACACGGCATCAATCTTCATCTCGTCAAACGCGATGCGGGCAAAGTTATTCTTGAAAACCTTGAGCTGCGCGTTCTTCTCCCTCAGGTTGTGGCGGAGCTTCGTAATCTGCTCTACCGTAAGTCCGCGGAAGTCAGCGAAAATGAAATCCTCATATTCAGAAAGGACCTTCCTAGTCTCCTCAATGGCAGCCGTCTTGGCCGGCTGAAGCTTCTTTGCAAGTACAGCCATTACGCTTCCTCCTTGTGGTCAATCCATACACCAGGCCCCATCGTGGAGCTCAGGGAAACGGAGCGGATGAAATCTACCTTTGCAGTCGCAGGCTTCTTGCGGTCCAGCTCAGTCAGGAAGGCAGAAATGTTCTCCGCAGTATCCTTGGGATCCATCGAAACCTTTCCGACCGGAATATGCACGACTCCGCCCTTGTCGGCGCGGAACTCGGTGCGTCCCTTCTTAAGCTCGGCAACAGCCTTCGCGATGTCGTTGGTGACAGTACCAGTCTTGGGGTTCGGCATAAGGCCTTTGCGTCCCAGTACCATACCCAGACGACCGACATCCTTCATCATATCGGGAGTAGCGACTGCAACGTCAAAGTCCGTCCAGCCGCCCTTCACCTTGTCGATGAACTCTGTGGAACCAGCGTACATGGCACCGGCATCCTTGGCCTCCTGAACCCTCTCGTCCTTACAGAACACGAGAACGCGCTTCTCACCAGCAAACTGATGGGGGAAAACGAGCGTGTCGCGGACAGACTGGTTCTTCTCCAAGTGCAGGCTCACGGAAAGCTCTACGGTCTCGTCGAACTTCACGTAGTGCAGATCCTTCACCAGCTTCGCCGCATCAGCAATGGAATACTTCTTAGCGGGGTCATACTTCTTCAGGGAATCGACATATTTCTTTCCGCGCTTCATTACTTGGCCTCCACTTCAACGCCCATGCTACGGGCGGTTCCAGCGATAATCTTCTTTGCGGCCTCAAGATCGTTCGCATTGAGGTCGGGAAGCTTCGTCTTGGCAATCTCCTCAAGATCCTTCTGCTTGAGCGTACCCACCTTATCACGGAGCGGGTTGCCGGATCCCTTCTGGATTCCGACGGCCTTCTTGATAAGGACCGCAGCGGGAGGAGTCTTCAAGATGAACGTGAAAGACTTGTCCTGATAGACCGTGATGACGACGGGAATAATAAGACCCTTCTCCATCTTCTTGGTACGGTCATTGAATTCCTGGACAAACTTGGGGGCAGGAACGCCATGAGGTCCCAAAGCAGGTCCAATCGGAGGAGCCGGCGTAGCCGCACCCGCAGGGCACTGCAACTTAATAATAGCCGTCACCTTTTTCTGAGCCATAATATTCTCCTTACGTGGTAATAGCGAAGGGGCAATGTCCAACGGACCGACACCCTTCTCCCATATTTCACAGGCAGCGGGCATGCCCGCCACCTACGAATCTCTAAAACTTAAATCTTCTTCACCTGCGTGACATCGACTTCGACCGGAGTGGCGCGGCCAAAAATCTGCACGTTGATGCGCAGTTTGTTCTTGTCGGCAAGAATCTCCTCCACCACACCGCTGAAAGTAGCGAATGGTCCTTCGGTGATAGTGACCCTGTCGTTTATGTCGAAGTCCTGCTGGATGAAATTCACCCTGTCGCCCTTTACCTCGCCCGTCTGAATAAGAATCTTATTATACTCGGCATCGGTAATGGGCTTTGGCCGCTCAGTCGGCTTCGCACCGACAAAACCGTTCACACCCTGAATCTTTCGGATTTTGGAACAGGGATCTTTCCACCCCTTCTGCCCGTCAACGCCATCCGGCTCCTGGGGGAGGCACATCTCGACAAGTATATAACCAGGAAGAACCTTCTCATTTCTTTTGACCGGCTTGCCGGACTTTGATACCCCGGCAACCTCTCTCATAGGAACTTTTACTTTGCGCATCAAGAGGTACAAATCCTGTCCCGGAGCAGACAGCTTGGCCTCCTCCAATCTCCGCTTCTCATCCTCAATAAGCAGATTGATTTCTTTCTCAACCTTCTGTTCATACCCAGTATAGGTCTGAACAACGTACCACTCGTAACTTCTCTTTTTCTCCGACATATCTGCTACTCTGACAGCTTAAATTTCACTCACATCCAGAACGCTCAAAACGTTCCGCAACTAAAAACAGGGGCACAAACAGAAAAAAAGGGCTTATAAAAGCCCTTCTTTGTCACATTAGAATATAAGACTCAAACCTTCAGTAAACAGGAAGTCAAGAAGTCCCAAAACCAAAGCAACAACAACCGTCGAAACAATCACAACCTTTACAGATGCAATGGCCTCGCTCCTAGACGGCCAGACAACCTTTCCAAGCTC
>CAMNGY010000400.1 GCA_946538795.1 uncultured Treponema sp. | reverse complement strand
TTCCTGACGCCTTCGGTATCCTTTTTCTTGATTGCGTCAAGTATGGCACGGTGCTCGGTGATTATGCGCTCGGTGTTGGATATGTGCAGGCGGAGGCTGCGGAAGCGCGCATGGTGAATGCTCATCAGCTGCACGGTGTAGTAGCAGAGCATCCTGCCCGTTATCTTGTACATTGTCTGGTGGAACTTGTTGTCGAATTCCATGAATTTCTCAAGGTTCTGCTTGCCGAAGTAGAATTCCTGCAGGACGACGTTCTCCTCCAGGCTCTCTATGTCTGCCGCCGTTGCCTTCTCGCAGGCCAGTTCAGTGACGGCCCCCTCCAGGGTTGCCCGTATGAAGCATGCCTCCTCGACAAGCTTCATGTCCATGAGGCTGACCAGGCTGCCTCTCTGAGGGATGACCTCCACTATCATGGTCTTTGCCAGCTCCTGGAGGGCCTCGTGCACGGGGGTGCGGGAAATGCCAAGCTGGCCGGCAATCTCCTGCTCGCTTATCATGCTGCCGGGCTTCAGTTCCAGCGAGATTATGTTCTCCTGCAGGACGCGGAGGGCAAAGTCATGGTTCGTCTCCCTGTCCAACTTTTTGGAAATCGTCATGTTCTCAAGGTAAACCCGTTTTAACCAGTTGTCAACTAGTATGCAAGTTTGCGGATTTTCCTTGACTTTGCGGGAAACCGTGATAGAATGGAAATTCTAAGGGTTGAATACTAGTATGCGACACTGAGATTCTCTGTGTTTTCATCTGATCCTCGCCGTGTTCCGTCAGCCCTGCAGCATGTCTTTCCTGGGAAGGCGCGTTGGGCGTCCGTCCGTATTTCTTTGTAATAACAGGTGTTGCCGGCGGATACAAGCGGAATTTCCGATTGAACTTCAAGGATTCTTCTGATATACTGTAAGACAGGCTGGTCAGTCCCGGGCCGCAAGGAGCTGGATATTGAAAAAGAGATTGATCTTTGTCGTCAACACATGCATCCTCGTCGGCATCATCACGCTCTCGCTCCTGTACCTCGCAAAAAACCGGCGCGACTTCGCGAGCGCAAAGACGATGAGCTTCCTCGCCATGACGAAGAGCATCGCCCAGATCGCCACCAACTACATGAACGGCGAGCAGCTGGCCTGCGACACCTGGTCAAACTACATAAACCGGAGCCGCATCTCCATGGAGCAGGCCATGGACTTCCTGCGCATATCGATCGCCCGCAAGCACAGCAACGCCCAGATAATCTACATCGACGACGGCTCAATGGAGGGCCTTTCGTCCGACCCCCACACTGACGGCGGGGCCGACTATTCGGTGTCCTACCGCAGCATGAACCTGTTCCCCAGCTTTGAGACTCGGAACGACGGTGTCAAGGCGAACATCACCCGGGCCTTCACAAACCCCGTCAGCGGGCGGCAGTCCATCGCCTTCTACAACAAGATCACCCTCGTGGAGGAGGGGCGGGAGCGGCTTGCCCTGCTGCTTCGGGTCATACCGCTGGAGACCCTGCGCGGCAGCTGGACTTTCCCCACCGAAAGCTACAAGGACGCGGAAATCTCCCTGATCGACTCCAAGGGCGACTACATCATCAAGGGCAGCTCCTTCAAGAACTCAAACTTCTTCGAGTTCTACAAGTCCTACAACAAGCCGGATTTCGCCATGCAGGAGAAATTCCAGAAGGACATAACGGGCGCGAACTCCACGACATTCATGCGCAACTCGCGGGGCGAGGACTGGCTCATCGCCCATGCCGGGGTCAGGTCCGCCGACAACCTTATCATCGTCTCCTGCCTGCCCAGGGAGGAGCTCAGGAACAGCACGACCAACCTTCCCCTCGTCATCATCATCAGCTGCGGGCTCCTCCTGATGGTCGCCGTCAACCTGATCATCATGAACATGTTCAACCGGCAGCTCGCGCGCACCGCCGAGGCCGAGAAGGCCGCCAACAGGGCGAAGTCGGACTTCCTCTCGGTGATGAGCCACGACATCCGCACCCCCATCAACGCCGTGCTGGGGCTGGACGAGATGATCCTGCGGGAAAGTTGCAGCCCGTCCATCCAGGGCTACGCCTCCGACATCCAGTCCAGCGGCAAGATGCTGCTGGGGCTCATCAACGACATCCTGGACTTCTCCAAGATAGAGGCCGGAAAGATGGAGATAGTCACTGCGGACTACGACGAGAGCGACGTCATGGCCGACCTGGTGAACATCATCACCCCCCGTGCCCAGGCAAAGGGCCTTTCCTTCATCGTGAACGCGGACTCCACCCTGCCCTGCCTTCTCAGGGGCGACGACACGAGGATCAAGCAGTGCACGCTGAACCTCCTGACCAACGCGGTCAAGTACACCCACTCCGGTTCCGTCACGCTGAACATCGGCTGGGAGAAAGCCGACGACAGCCACATAATCATCAAGACGCAGGTGCTGGACACGGGCATAGGCATCAAGGCCGAGGACTTGGAGAAGCTCTGCTCGCCCTACGAGCGGATTGAGGAGAGCCGGAACCGCAACATAGAGGGAACGGGCCTGGGCATGAGCATAGTTACCAAGCTGCTGAACGCCATGGGCAGCTCCCTCAAGGTGAAGAGCGAGTACGGGAAGGGCAGCGATTTCTCATTTGATGTCAAGCAGGAGGTTCGGGACTGGAAGGAACTGGGCGACTGGAAGGAGCACCGCGAGGAATCCCGCAAGCATGTGTCGCAATATAAGGAAAGCTTCCAGGCCCCCGGCGCGAACATCCTCGTCGTGGACGACACACCCATGAACCTCACCGTCGTAAAGGCCCTGCTCAAGGCGACCCGCATCCAGATTGAGACGGCCGCGGACGCCGTGACCGCCCTTTCCAAGGCCAAGCACAAGAAATTCGACGTCATCCTCGCCGACCACCTGATGCCCCAGATGGGCGGCCTTGAGATGC
>CAMNGY010000399.1 GCA_946538795.1 uncultured Treponema sp. | reverse complement strand
TTTGTGGACAAAAATCTACAAAACAGGGGTGCTTTTGGGGCGTATATTAGGGGCAACAAGGCAGATGACCTTGCGCGCGCGCTTGACTGGATGCGCCGGCTCCATCATTCCGGCACAGGAAGGATCCACTGGACACAGGAAAGCTGGGGAATCCTGAAAAACTGCATGGCCACAGGCCAAAGGAGAAAACTATGGTTGCGATAACCACGTACAAGAACCCGCTCGAGTCGGCGGTAAAAGGATACTGCTTCAGGAGCGTCACCGACCAGACGCTCGACTCGGAGCAGCTGATAAGCGAGATAATCGGCTACAACTCGACGATTACGGAGGCGGATGCCCGGGCAGTGCTTTCGGTACTCAACGACCGCGTCAAGCACTTCGTGAGGATGGGCTACCGGGTTGAGCTGCCGTTCGCGTTCATGCATCTGAAGGCGAACGGAACGGTGGACCGGCTGAACGACGGCTTCATGCCGGGGACGGGGAACCACCGCTTCGAGGTGGTCTGCTCGTTCAAGCCGGAGGCGCTCAAGGAGATGAAGGACTGCACCGCCTGGCGCATTGCCGGCATCGGCTGGTCCAGGCTCCCCAAGATTGTGGAGCTGGTCAGCGTGGATGCGACGGGAAGGGAGTGCGGGGAACTCATCTTTGCGCCTCATGACATCCTCCGCATCAAGGGGCGGAACCTGAGCTTCGACGCGGCGAAGGAGAATCAGGGCGTGTTCTTCGTGGGCTCCGACGGCCTTGAAACCCGTGCCGCCCGCTACAACAACGTCGGAACCTCCATCACCGAGGTGTTCGTCCCCGGAGGCCTTGTCCCCGGCAGCTACAAGGTGAAGGTTGTCACCGGCCCCCGCAAGGACAGCCTTGAGGAGTTTACGTCCAATACTCCGGTCGTAGTGCGGGGAGATACGGGCCAGCCGTAAGGCGCGGTCCGTTCCTGGGTGCCGGGTATGCCGCGGGTCTTCCCGGATGTCCCGGCATCCGGGGGGCGGTGTATTGTACTGCGGCTCATCTAGTAAGCCAGCGACTCTGCATAGCCCAAAAGGTAGAGGAACACGGAGGCCGGCAGCTTATAGATTCGTTTGTCACCTTTATACTCGCACAACCCAACAAGATTTGGTCTTTCATTGGATGAAAGCTCTACTATCATGTCCTTTTCAGGAATCGGAGATTCTTCCCTGTATTTTACTTCAATTAGAATTGGGTCTGCCTTCTGCGCATATTGGACAACGATGCCAACTTCTTTATCACTGTCTACAATGCAAAATCTCCATAGACTATCAATAAGTATCGCATAATGATAATCTTTTGCCAAACGGTTCATTTTGCACATAGTCATGTGTAAAAGTCAAGCTCTGTCTGACACAATTTTGCTTGCGGAAATCAGAACAGACTGTCGAAGTCCACCCGCTCAAAGACCTCAAGCGCCCCGCCCCGGGTGGCGTTGTATATCTTTATGCCGTGAGAGTCTGCATAGTCCTTTGCTATGCGGTATGCGGCAAGCCAATAGGAAACGTTGAAATTTCTCGGGTCCCATGCATCTTTGTCACAGGCCTCTTCCTTTCCGTCTTTGTAAAAATGGTTGTTACCACAGTCAACTCCGAGCAGATATATCTCTTTGAACCCCAAGTAGACGGCTATCTGCATCGCAGAATATGTCACAGTTCCGCCAGAATACACGTATTCCGCCGCGTCTTCCGAAAAGCCTCTCTTGTCCTTAAAAGGCAACATATTGAACTGTATGACATTGCCGGGTATGGCATATTCATTGTAATAAAAATCTGCGATGAAGGCATGCTTGCTTTGAAGAAGAGCAGAGGGTGCTTCCTCGTTTACGGTTTTCCATCCGATGTAGTCTGCCAGCACATAGTAATAAGGCCGCCATGAAGTATCGGCAAAAGATTTATATATGAGGTTGCTCCCAAAACAAATGTCCCCGCTCTGATACAGTTTCTCCAAATCCACGGTCTTTAGGCTTGGTCCATTTCCGATTATAAAGCACCGTTTCCCTTTGTGAATATCCTTTAGTTTTGCCAGCTCTGTTTGCTGCCGCAGTCGTTGGGCCGTCAGGTCTATATATCCCCGTAAGCAGGATGCAGTGCCTGAAGGGATTCTTTCTGTCAGAATAATTTTTCCCGAATTCCCAGGCTCAACAGGTACTTTGTTTTCGATAATGCTTAACAACCCTTTGTACCCTTTGTCATAGAGGGCTTCTGTCAGGCCCCTGCTAAGAGGATTGTTTCCGATAAGGCTGATATGTTTTTCAGAGCAGAGCCTGAACTCATCTATTATTTCCTCGTAATTTTCCCAATATCCATTTTGCATGAGAGGGGCTACATATACATCTTTGATGCCATTTTCATTCAGCTGCTTCACGATTGATTCGCTCTTTGAATATGCGGCGACAACGACGGTTTCACCTTCCCAGCGTGATAAAAAATCCTGAAAGCTTATTATCGTGAGGCCTCCAAATGACGTCCCCAGCTTTCCAGGATTATTGTCTATGACACCCTTAAAAATGTTCCCGAAGAATTTCATTACGCCATAGGCATTTACCCCTGCTCCGAACAGATAGCAATTTCTCATAATATTTTGCAAAGCCTTTGATACCTATATAGCATACAGCACCGTGTCATTCCCGGTAAATGAATATGCCCGCATATAAAACTTGTAGTCAGGATTCAGGCGCAAGATGAGCATCGGAATTTCCCAGATGTCATCTCTCCGGTGATATACCGAAATGGCACGTTTGGGCTTGTACCGGGATATTGTTTTGCTTGCCCCGAGGAGGGATTTATATTCTGCCCCCTCTACGTCCATCTTTATGAAAGTCGCCCGGTTCCCGTTTAACGTTTCGTCAATCGTAGCTGTCTGAATTTCCGTATCCGAGCCGTCC
>CAMNGY010000398.1 GCA_946538795.1 uncultured Treponema sp. | reverse complement strand
CATCCTCAAGGCCAAGCTGGACTTCTTCAAGGGGCCGTCTCCCGCCCCCCTCTTCCCGGACGAGGCGACCATCGGGCAGTTCATCCCGGACAAAGACGGCGAGAAGTTCTTCCTGGAACAGGCCTGCCGTGCGGTGACGGTCTTCAAGGGTGAAGACAAGCTGCCCTACAAGCCCGCCGCAGACGAGCGAGTCCTCATCGCAGGACCATTCCTTTCCCTGTACAACGAGGGTAAAAAGCGCTACCCCAAGGCCACGACCTTCCACTACAGCTACGAACTTGCCTCCGACAGGTCCAACTGGGACGAGTGGAACGCGACAAACCTTGTCGGAGTCGCGCAGAACTTTGACACGATAATCATCAACGTCTGGGACGAACATACCGCGAACTTCTGCCGCAGGCTCCGCTACCTGGGAAAGAAGGTCATCATCCTGTCCATCATGTCCCCTGTCTACGTGATGGACGACTTTGACTGGGCAGACGCGATAATCTGCGGCTACAGCTACTCAGACTATTCCTTCAAGGCCCTCTTCGCTGTCCTTGCAGGCGAGATAAAGGCCGAGGGCAAACTTCCCCTCTAGCCTTTAGTTTGTGTCGTGATACTGCATAAAATGCCTTTAGTTTATGTTATACCGTAGCATAAAATGCCTTTACTTTGTGCACAAGTTGCCTTATAATAAGGCTCATGGATTTCAGGCGGAACATCATACACAGACTGGAAGAATGGAAGAAAGACCCCTACAGGAAACCCCTCGTCATACGCGGGGCACGGCAGGTGGGCAAGACATCCGCCATAAAAAGCTTCGGCTCATCGTTCAAGGCCTTCGCCTACCTGAACCTGGACAAGGAGGCCGACAGGAAGTACTTCGGCCCCACGTTTGGAGCGCAGGAAACCGTCAGCCGGATATGCCTGGACAAGCACATCGCCCTGACCGACGACACCCTGCTGTTCATAGACGAGATACAGAACTCGGCGGACGCTGTCGCCCTGATGCGCTACTTCTACGAGGAGATGCCCGGCCTGTACGTCATAGGGGCGGGTTCCCTGCTCGAGGTGATGATGGAGGAGAAGAAAATCAGCTTCCCCGTCGGCAGGGTCCAGTACCTGTATATGTACCCCATGACCTTTGAGGAATTCCTGGAGGCAACCGGCGAGAAACAGGCCCTTGACCTGTACCGGCAGGTCCCCGTCCCCGCCTATGCTCAGGAGACCCTTTCCCGCCTGTACAAGCTCTATTCCTGTGTCGGGGGCATGCCCGAAGCGGTGAAGCGCTATGTGGAGACGGGTAACATTGCGTCTGTCTCGGACGTGTACGAGTCCTTGTTCACCGCCTATTCCGACGATGTCGCCAAGTATGCCAGAAGCCCCTCTGAGGCCCGCGTCATCAGGCACATCATAGATGCAGCTCCCGGCGAGACCGGCAGGCGGATTACCTTCGAGAAGTTCGGGAACACGTCGCTCAAATCCCGGGATGCGGGCGATGCCCTGCGGACGCTGGAAAAGGCCATGCTGCTCTACCTCCGCTATCCCGTGACCGTATGGGAGCCTCCATTCCAGTGCGACCTCAAGCGCAAGCCCCGCCTCCAGTTCCTGGACATAGGCCTTTTGAACTACAAGCTGGGGATAACTTCGACCTACCTGACTGACACCCCGCTCGGTGCCGTGTACCGGGGAATCGCCGCCGAGCAGGTCACGGGGCAGGAACTGCTAGCAGCGGACATGTCCGTGCTGAAAAAGCCTCTCTTCTGGGTCAGGGAATCCAGCCAGTCCAATGCGGAACTGGACTTCCTGCTGATCCAGGATGCGGCCCCAATCCCAGTGGAGGTCAAGTCCGGCAAATCCGGCACGCTCCGCTCCCTGCACTCGTTCATAGAGCGGTCCGGCATACGCAGGGCTGTCCGCCTGTACGACGGCCCCATAGCCAGGGAGGAATGCGTCACTGCGGGGGGAACAAAGTACGAGCTTGTGAACCTGCCTCTCTTCCTTGCGGCCCGTTGCGTGGATTATTATATGGAAGGTTTTTAAAATAAAAAGACCGGCCTTTCGGCCGGCTGCCCATCAGGCAACCGGGCGTAAATGGGTGGGAGGGGATAAAATTCTACGCCCGGTATAATATCTATCGGTGGAAGTGCCGTTTTCTTGAATCAAATTTGACCTGCCCGTCCGGTCAAGCCCGTCAGGCGGCCCTCAGCGTACCGTCCTGCCCGACAGCGGCAACATCATCACGGAAAGCACCACGCCGGCCCTGACCGCCGAGCTCAAGGGACTGCCAGCCGGTTCGGAAATCGAATACACATGGGAGGGCGACACGTCAGGGATGCTCAGCCCCGCCAGCACAAGCGGCACGAACACGGTACTCACCACCGGCACGAGTGTGCCCGCAGGATACGGAGCGAACATCACCGTGAAGGAGACCTACAATGACAACGAATACAGCAAGGTGATGGGCTGGTCCATTGGCTTCTCTGGCAGCACCGCGGACTTACTGCGGTTGGTGTGAAAGCATTTTATAGATGTACGAATCTTTCCGGCAATGTGGATATTCCGGCCGCTTGTAATTGTATTGGCAGCGGTGCATTTTACGGAACCAGTGTAACGTCACTGAGGGATGCAACCTCCGGTCGGAACTGGCAGAGGACGTATGCCGCTGGCGGTTTATATGACCCAGACCCATGGAGCGGAACCCTGTCCGCGGCAGATGCCCTTACTAATATAAATATATATATTGACGGCGTTGTTTTTTGGGGCCCTTGATAACATCATTCACACCCCCGTGCTTTTTATGGCACCGGAGTTTCACTGACAGCTCCAACCTCCCCCGCCCGGGGGCATGGCTGTCGTGGGTGCGCAGAATGTCCGTTCGTGTGTATGCAGGATGCCCGTTCGTGTGTATGCAGAATG
>CAMNGY010000397.1 GCA_946538795.1 uncultured Treponema sp. | reverse complement strand
CGGCAACGCGGCTGACCCTGGCCCCGTCTACCCTGTCCGAGTATACCCGGCTCATGGCTCCCTTGGCGGGAACGGTCAGGGCCTGGATCTCCACGATGAAAATCCTTGTTCCCTCAAAGACCGGCACGCAGGAAACGCCGGCCGGCAGCCCCCCTTCCCTCTTGGTGATGAACAGGGATGAGGGGTCGGGGACGGGCTTGAGGCCCAAGGAGTCCATCTTGAAGATTCCCAGCTCGTTCACGGAGCCAAAACGGTTCTTCAGCGCGTGCAGGAAACGCAGGTCGTCGTTGTGGTTCCGCTCAAACGAGATAACCGTGTCCACCATGTGCTCAAGGCTCTTGGGACCGGCGATGTCCCCTTCTTTCGTGACATGGGCGGTCATGAAAAGCACGGAATCGCGCTCTTTGACCCAGCTGATAAGCTCGTTGGAACAATACTTCAGCTGGCTCACGGTGCCGGGCACTATGCCCGCCTGCACCGAATAGACGGTCTGGATGGAATCTATTATCGTGACGGTCGGGTTCAGCGAGTCCAGCGCGTCCAGTATGTCCTCCAGGCGCAGGGTGGGCAGGATCTCCACCCTGCCCACGTCCAGCGAAAGCCGTACCGCCCTCCCCTTTATCTGCGACGCGGACTCCTCGCCCGAGACATACAGGATGCGGAATCCCGGATTCACCTTCTGAATGGCCGCCGCACACTGCAGCAGGAGTGTGGACTTGCCTATGCCCGGCTCACCGCCTATCAGTATTGCGCTGCGCTTGGTGGCACCGCCTCCGAGCACCCGGTCAAATTCCGCGTCCCCGGTCGCGATCCTGCCTTCGTCCACGATCTCTATGCGCGACAGGGGGACGGGCTTCACCTTGGCCACCGTCCCGTCGGCAGAAAGCCGAGGCCCCGCGGCCAGGGGATCGCTTATGCACTCCTGCATGGAATTCCACTCGCCGCACTGCGGGCAACGTCCCAGCCAGGCCGGCTGCGTGTAGCCGCATGACGAGCATTTGTATACGACAGAACCTTTCTTCTTCAATTGACACATCTCCCCGCCGCCAATGGCAGCATACTTTGCGGAACGGCCCGGCCTACGGTATTGCCTCGTCTATGATGCCCCCGCCGGCTATGACCCCGTCCCGGTAAAAGACAACCGACTGGCCGGGTGCGACGGCCCTCTGCCGCTGCTCAAAAATGACGGTGCAGGAACCGTCGGCCCTTGCCGTCACGCGGGCCTTCACGGGAGGAGAAGCAAGGCGTATCTTCACTTCCGCATCAAAAGAACAGCGCGGGTTGTAGGACGCAGGCCAGACCATATCCACGGCCTCCAGGGCGGAGCTGAACAGGTCGCAGTCCTTGCCAAGCACCACCGTGTTGCTTTCCCTGTTTATGGCGGCGACATAAAGAGGATCCTTCGCGCTTATGCCCAGTCCCCGGCGCTGGCCCACAGTGTAATGCTCTATACCCCTGTGCCGTCCCAGAACCTTGCCATCCAGGTCGGTGAAATTTCCCGGCACGGAAGGCTCGTCCGCAAAGAGAGCGTCAAAATACTCTGAGGGAATGAAGTCCTGGCTTTCCGGGCGGGAGGCGGCCTTAAGCCCCCTCTCACCGGCCATTGCGAACACGTCTTTCTTTGTGTAGTTTCCCAGGGGAAAGCGCACTTTCTCAAGCACCGGAGAAGGAATCCTGTACAGGAAATAGGCCTGATCCTTGCCCTTGTCGCCAGAGACGGCAATCTGAACGGGCCGCTCCTGGCCCTCGGAAGAAGCGTATGCCGACTCCCCGTATGACGAGGCGACGGCCTCCGTACCGCGCACCACCTTCGCGTAATGCCCGGTGCAGAAATAATCGTATTCCACCCCTACGGCAGGCAGCCCCGAAAGCAAGGCCCCGAACTTAATGAAGCGGTTGCAGCGGATGCAAGGGTTCGGCGTCCTGCCCGCCCGGTACTCATCCTTGAAATACTGCAGGACTTCCCGCCTGTAGGCATCGCGCACATCTATGACATGGTAGGGAATGCCATGCTCAGCGCAGAAGGCGCGGCATTCTTCTATGTCCTGCTTTTCGCCCGGCCCGTAGCAGCTGTCGTGCATGTGCTTCAGGACCGCGGCCCCGTCCAGGTCCGGCAGATCCCCGTCGGCCCACATGGACATAGTGACACCCGTCACAAGGCAGCCCCGCTCCTTGAGCAGCAGGGCCGTAAGCGTGGAGTCCACCCCGCCCGACATTCCTACGGCGACACGGCTTCCGGGGGGCGGCAGCTCCAGTTCTTCATATTCCATAGAACGATAATACCCTAAATTCGCTTTATATGCTAGCCCGGCCCTGTCATGATTTGCCCCGGCCCGGACTCACGCAAGCTCACGGTCCGGATCCGTCATGAACGGTCCGGCCACAAAAAGCCCTCATACGAGGCTTTACGCCTTGCATGAGGGCCATACCCCCGCAGGCCACAGCAGAAGGCCCGCGGGAATTTACCAGGGAAATACCTAGCGCTTGAGGTTCAGAACGAAGGGCAGGCTGTATGCCGTTCCGTCCCTTGCAACCCCGATGACCAGCATGTTGTACAGGCCAGCATCATAAGCAGTAGAATTGAACTTGCAGATGTGGCTTGAACCGTCAGACAGGAGCGCGCCGTCCATCTTGAACAGGTAAGACACAAAGTCGCCATCAGGATCCTTGAAGTCCAGTTCGACATCCTTGTCCTCTTTCTGCTCAATCTCCACAGCCGTATTCTTTTCCACCGCAGTGCCGTTCACAGCAACCTTGCCGTCAGCCAAATCCTCATAGCCGGTTATAGAGGCGATGGAAATTGAATTGCTCTTGAACTTGGCCTTGTAAGAACCGTCCTTGCAGGCCGTCGGAATATAGTCGGCAGCGACTTTCTTCCCGTCAGCCGTGTCAATCCAACCG
>CAMNGY010000396.1 GCA_946538795.1 uncultured Treponema sp. | reverse complement strand
AGAAAAAGGTAGAGACCGCTGTAGAAAAAATCAACTTCCTCACGGGGCAGGTTGAGCAGCTGAAAAACGACAATGATGCTTTGCGCGCACGGTGCGCAGAGCTTACAAACGCATTGAACGAAAAAACGGAGTTGGTTTCTTCCCTTGAAGTGAACCAGGGCAAGATTGAGGAAGGAATTCTTACTGCCTTGAACCGCCTGGACACCGTTGAGAACGCCATTCTGAGCGGCGGAGTCCAGGGGGCTGCGGCTGAGTCCGGCATGACTACGGAACAGCAGTCCAGTGACGAGGAAGTTGAGGATGACGACACGGCCGCCTTTGACTACAGCGGTGGTACATCTTCAGAGGAAGAGTCCCCCGAACTGAAGGAAGTCACGGAGGAGATTGCCGACACGACAAATTCTTCCACGGACGTGCAGATAAACGAGAACGCCGGACAGCCTGCGTCATCAGAGGGACAGGATTCTTCCGCCGAAGGGCAGAACGCTCCCGCACAAGAGCAGGACTCACCCGCCCAGGGACAGGATGCGGAATCCCTGAACGGTCAGTTCGACATATTCTAAGCGTCTTAGGGCAACGGTGATGGGCAAGCTCCAGATAGACATTTTGGGAACTTCCTTCGCCGTTCAGGCCCCAGAAGATGACGCATACCTGAAAAAGCTCTTCTCATATTATTCTGACATAATCTCAACCATAAAGAGAAGCAGCAAGATAAAAGATAATTTGGAAATAAGCATCATGGCAGGAATAACGCTGGTGGACGAGCTGTACAAAGAGAAGCAGCGCAACATAAGCTATTCCAACGCGCTCAACAACACGAACGATGCGGAAGCCAACCGCATCACTGCCGACATGATAAAAAAGATAGACAAGGTACTGTCCGATGACGACTGAACGTCCAAGCACAGCAGTGCAAACGGACAAAAGGGCAGCCCAAGGGCCACGAATCTGGGTAGATGCGGATTCCTTTCCAGTGAAGGCACGTGACCTGCTGCTCAAGGTTGCGGCCAGCAAGGGGCTGCCGGTCATATACGTGGCCAACCATGACATAGCTTTCGGCATACAAAGCCCCCTCTTTGAAATGCTGGTTTGTCCCCCTACCCCCGGGGCGGCGGACGACTGCATTGCGGACGGCTGCACGCCAGGCGACATCGTGGCGACCCGCGACATCCCGCTGGCCGCACGACTGGTAGAAAAAGGTATCTGCGTCATAAATGACCGGGGAGTACGCTACGACAAGCGGACGGTAGAGAAACGGCTCAAGGAGCGGGCGCTTTCCATGCAGATGGAGGCCCTTGGCCTGCACAAAGGACACTCGCACGAGAGCTACGGGGGCAAAGAACTGGAAGCGTTCAGCAAATGCCTGCACTCTGTTCTGTCCTCAATGGGCCTCTGAGCAGGGAACGGGGGCATATAATGGAGTTCGCGGCATTCACGGCGGGAAAAGACGATGATGGCAAGCGCCTGGACAAGGTGGTCCGGGCAGTGCTGGACGGCAGGGCAACGCCGGGCAGAGGCCCGGGCACGGGCACGAACATCTTTCAAGCTTTACGGAAACGTCTCATACGACTCAACGGCAGTAAGACAGATCCTGCGGCTCGGGTACACGAGGGAGACAAGATAGAAGTTGCAAGCTTCCTTCTTGCCGAGGCAGCAGGGACCGAAGAAAAACAGGCACCCGCCCCTGCCAAGGCGTTATCTTCCTCCCCGCCCCGGCCAGTCCGTAGTGGCAGTCCCCGGCTGGAAGTCCTTTTCCAGAACGATGACCTCATGTTCATCAACAAACCCGCGGGCATCAGCGTACAGCCGTCCGCCGGCTGTGACATAAGCATAAGCCAGATTGTCAGGGCAGAATGGGAAGCAGAAGGCCCCCACGGCTCGCTTTCCTTTATACCCGCGCCCCTCCACCGCCTGGACCGCTACACCTCGGGAGTCCTCGCCATATCCCGGAGCGCGCGGGGGGCCGCATGGTTCAGCAAGGCGATACAGGAGCGGGCAATACGGAAGTTCTACCTCGGAATCTGCATGGGAGGGCTGGAAGAGGATGCCCTGTGGGAAGACCGGCTTACAGCGGGGGGCGAGAGCGGCGACAACCGGGACGGTGGCTTTTACACCGTCAGGCGGGCGGCAGACGGAGAAGATGGCGGCGTTCTTGCCTGCACCCGGGTGCATCCCGCCAGCTATGGCCGAAAGGGGCAGGCCGAGCTGACCCTCGTGCAGTACGAGCTTTTGACCGGACGCAAGCACCAGATACGCGCCCAGTCAGCCCTGCACGGCCACCCCCTCTACGGCGACAGGGCATACGGGGGCCTCGGCGGGCACTCTGGCGGCGGAAGCTTTTTCCTGCACGCCCTCCGCCTGGAGTTTCCCCCGGACAATCCCCTCGCCCTGCCGGCGGCGATAGAAGCACCATTACCGGCGGAGTTCGCTGAGGCAGCTCGGCAGACACGACAGCAGGCAGTCCCTACCACAAAATCTGGAGGCCGTCCGGCTCGTACAAACGGAACTTGCAGTCACGGCTGAGCATGACAAGGTTCTTCCGTATTGCAAGATGAATGAGCATGCGGTCAAAGGGGTCTTTGTGTTCTTTTTGGAGAGGCAGCTCCTTGTAGGTGATGAAATCATACGCCTCAGGATTGAGAATCTCAAAGTCATAGTTCCGGGCGATGTTCGGCAGCAGCATCGAGTTGATTCCATCCAGAGAGAATTTCCCCAGCTGCTCTTTTATGGCAACCTCCCAGAAGGATATGGAACTGACAAAGACAGAGTTTTCGTTGTTCTCAAGAATGTCGCGGACGGCTCCAGACAGTTTGGAGGTGTCCAAGAGCGACCAGAGGAATGTATGGGTGTCCAGAAGGTAGGAGACAGTCCCGGACATGCTCAGTCCTCCGCTTCCGGCCCGCCCAG
>CAMNGY010000395.1 GCA_946538795.1 uncultured Treponema sp. | reverse complement strand
AACATAAGGGGGAGGTAGACGCGATGTATTTGTTCGGGGTCGATTTCGAGAAGATACACAGGGAGGCGCTGCGTGAGGAGGCCTGGAACGACGGCATGACGGAGGGCCTCGCGGAGGGGCTTGCGCAGGGCATGACGCAGGGGCAGGAGAGGGATCTTCGCAACCTGATGGACAGCCTGTCATTGACAGCCATGCAGGCGATGGACGCGCTGAAGATTCCCGAGGGGGAGCGCGGGATGTACCTGGAGAGGCTGTCGAAGGAGGCGTGAGGCCGCCCGTCCGGTCCCGGAGGCCGGCCCGCGCGGCGTCCCCTGCCAGCAATGAGCCCCGCCGTGTGCAGGTACCCCGGCGTCCAAGCGCGGGGTGCCTGGCCCAGCCGGGCCTTTTTTGCTCGCATGGGAGGCATCGTCCCGCGCAGGAGCTACCGCTTCCAGGGTGTTGGCGCTCGTTTGAGCGGGCCTTGTCCCGTCCCCCCGGTGGGCGTGCTTCGGCCCCGGAGACCCTGTTCTGCCTGGCCCCCCGCCTCATGGAAACGACCAGAAAAAAGGCAGCGCGAAAACGGTGGCTCACAGGCTTCTGGTTCCTTAGTTGGACGGCAGATTCTTTAGCAGTTTCACGATGTACAGCTCTATGTACCGCTTCAGTGCCGGATGGTTCTTTATTTTCATTAGGGAAGGCGTTTCTTCCAGAGATTTTGCCAGGCTCTGAATCCTCTCAAGTGAAACGTTGTCGTTCTTGAATGTCCTGAGCGTTTTGCGCACGTAGTCGCGGATCAGGCTGTTTATGTCCTCCCTCAGGTTTTCGTATGCCTTTTTGTCCAGGCGGTCGTTCCATTCCGCCAGGTATCCTTCCAGCTCCCTGTCCAGCGTGCTGGTCGCAGGAACAATCTGGCTTTCGACTTCCGAAGCTTCCGTGCGTATGGCCTTTGCGCGGGAAAGTACACCTCCCTTGTCGCTGGCGTTCAGGCTCTGCAGCTTTGCCTCTGATTTCTCCTTGTCCTCGGTGAGGATTTTCTCAGCGACAGTCTCGTAGCCTTTTTTCTTGTTCTTCATGTCGGACTTTGCTTTCTTGAAGAGCGAGATGAGCCATGCAAGTCCCGGTATGGTGTAATAGAAGGGAAGCTTCATCTTGGCGTTGGAGTAAATTTCCTGGCGGCTTATGAGGAGCAGTTCGCTGTATGAAACCAGTTCCCCGTTCCTGTACAGGGTTATGCGGCCCGGGGTGCTGTCCTCGAATGCGACCACCGGCAGGAAGTGCGCGTGCAGTATGGCGTACAGGATGGGATCCGCCGCCGCCAGTTCCCTCTCCAGGCAGCCTTCAAAGGCCAGCTGGTCTTTCATTTCCGGCAAAGTCTCGAACCTTTTGAGCGCGAGGTACCATTCCTTGCTCAGACCTTCGCGTATTACGGAGCGGGCATCGTTGCACAGGCGCAGGACGACGGCCATGACCTTCTCTTTCAGGATGAAGAACCCAGAGCCGTCGTAAAGCTTGAACAGGAGGAGCGGAGGCAGGCTGTCCCCGCTGCCGGGCGTGTGCATCTCCCGTATGTGCTCGTTCAGCTCGTCCTTGTCGTACTGTCCCAGAAGGAGCTTGCCGTGCGAGTCCTTCATGCCGTCTATGTCGTCCTTGCTGAAGTAATAGGGCGGCGAGGCCAGTTTCTGGTCAAATTCCTTGAATGCGGACTCCTTCGCTATCTTCTCGGCGGCCTTGGCCTTGAAGTAGGCCGTCGTCGTCTCTATTATGAAGATGGACTGGAGTATGTTTATGTCCTCGGTGGTCAGGTCCTTGAGCTTGTTGTAGTCCTGGCGGATGAAGTAGCACATCTGGCTCCAGGAATAGAAGTTGTCCCCGTTCAGCTTCAAGGCTTCCAGCGCGTCTTCTGGGCGTGCCACGAAGAGCTGGAAGAAATTCTTTATGGTCAGCTCCTTGCCAGGGTTCGCGTTCGTCAGCTTCTTGAGGAAGTAGTCATGCGACTCCTCCTTGCGGAGCAGGTCCTGAAGTTTCTTCAGCGCCAGCTTGATCAGCATGTTCACGGAAACGGACGAGGGGAAAAGCAGGTCAGGGGTGCCTTTGCCGAAGTCGAGCGCGTAGAGCTTGCGTTCTGAGGAATCCTTTCCGTCCAGGAAGTTCATCACCTGCTCGCCGCCCGGTGTCTTGGTGACTATGTTCGTCGGGACGTTCTTGGGGATGTCGTTCATGTTCGGGAAAGGAATGGAGATGTTTACGTCTATGTCCTTGTACCTGTCGGCATACTGTTCTATGAAGGACTGTATGACGAAAATTGTCTGCGTCCCCTGAGACTTGCTGGTCAGGACGACCTGGCGGGAGCTTGACAGCTTCTTCAGTTCTCCTTCAAGGGCCTCGTCGGTGCTCCCCAGGTACGCCTGCAGCCCGGCATTCTCGTTGATGTGGTGCTGGGCGTATGAGCGCACGTAGTCAGCGAACTCGCTGAAGTCAATGACAGCGCTCCGCTGCTTTGATGAAAAGCCCTTCAATAACGTAAAGATATTCGACGTAACTTCTGTAGATTCTGCCATAAAATTCCCACCTCTAGTATAGTATATATCATCGGAATTAACAAGGGTGAAATTAACGGGTGAAAATTAAAGGGCCTGTCGGATCACTTGTTCTTGTACAGCCTGGCTATTTTGTCCCCGTAAATCTCCGCTATGCGGTAGCGCATCATTTCCTGTTTGGCCGAAAGCTCAACGCCCACCTCAAAGGCTTTTGTTATCACGTCAAACTTGTTTATCTTCTCGAAGCTCTTGAATCCGTTCTTCACGTTGACGGCATTGCTTATCTCGCCTTCCAGCAGCTTGTGGGCCGCCTCTCCCGCGGCAAGCTCCTCGTAGCTCGCGTAGCTCACGTTGTTCTCTTTTGCCCACGCCTCCAGCTCGTCCTGGTTCG
>CAMNGY010000394.1 GCA_946538795.1 uncultured Treponema sp. | reverse complement strand
AGTTGCCCTGGATGCGAAAGTTGATGACCCCGGCAAGAAGCGCTTCGAGGGGAGCGACAAGGATAACATCGATGATCCCATCCGTCTGTACCTGAGGGAGATAGGGAAGGAGAATCTCTTGACGGCAGAGCAAGAGGTCAATCTGTCCAGAAAGATGGAGGACGGGCAGAACATCATCAAGGACGTGATAAAAAACTCCGGCATAATGATTCCCCAGTTCTACCTGATAGCGCAGAAAGCTTTTACCAGGATAGATCCCAAGGAACCGGGCAAGGCGCGCAAAGAGATAAATGAGGAGATGGCAGAAAAGAGGAGGCTCAAGAGCTCCTACGGGTCCATACTGAAATCGGTTCTACCACAGATAAAACAATACATCGCGCTCAAAAAACAGCTCAACGAGAATGACAAGAGCATGGAGATTTTTCATGATGAGCACCTCATCGAGCTTAACGGGCAGATAAACAAGGAGTTGCAGAAGATAGAGATTCAAACGGAAGAAATCGAAAGGTTCAGCAACAAGTTCCTTGATGCAACCGAGCGCATAGACGTCAACCAAAGGCAGCAGGAAAAAATGATGAAGGAGCTTCGCATCAACGATACGGCAGGCTTGCGCTCCATAGGAAAACGCCTTGCCGTACATTCGGAGTGCTTGAAGCTGGAGCAGGAGCTGGGAATGGAGGCCGACAAAATCCGTGAGGTTTACACCCAGATTCAGAAGATTGACCGCAAGCTGCACAACATAGAATATGAGTTTGAGAATAGCGTTTCGGAAATCCTTGAAAAGGCAAAGGAGATAAACAGAGGCCGGGCGATGATGGAGAAGGCGAAGAACCGCCTTATAAATGCGAATCTGAGGCTCGTTGTCTCAATTGCAAAAAAATACACGAACCGAGGACTTCAGCTCTTTGACCTCATACAAGAAGGAAATATAGGGCTCATAAAGGCAGTGGAGAAATTTGAATACCGAAAGGGATACAAATTCTCAACATATGCGACATGGTGGATCCGGCAGGCCATAACTCGCTCAATCTCTGACCAGGCCCGCACAATACGAGTTCCTGTCCATATGATTGAGCAGATAAACAAAGTTGTTCGTGAAAGCAGGCAGCTTGTACAGAAACTGGGCAGGGAGCCCACTGATGAGGAGATTGCGGCTCAGCTTTCCTGGCCTGTCAGCCGCGTAAAGCAGGTCAAAAGCGTCGCAAGGGAGCCAATTTCCCTTGAGACACCGATTGGAGAGGAGGAGGACAGCTCCCTTGGAGACTTTATCGAGGACAAAGAGGTGGAGAATCCTGCAACCCAGACCGCATATACGCTTCTCCAGGAGCAACTGAGCAGGGTCTTGGATACGTTGCCGAACAGGGAGCAGGAAGTCCTGAAAATGCGATTTGGCCTTGAGGACGGCTATTCGCTTACCCTTGAGGAGGTTGGCCTATACTTCAACGTCACCAGGGAGAGAATCAGGCAGATAGAGGCAAAGGCGCTCCGCCGGCTTCGTCATCCCCGCCGTGCGTCCGGGCTGCGGGATTACATAGACACGTAATTTTGAAAGGACCTCACTAGACATAAGAAAGAAAAAACTGTATACTCAAATGTTATGTGGCATTCTCTAAAATCAACACAGGCAATTTTGGGGGATGTCGCCGAGTCGTAGTCATACGTTTGTATGGCTAGTCGCATATACTATTGTGACTTACGACATCGCGCTTTTGAGGGGTCATGCCATAATGAAGATGTCTGATGATATTCGGGACAAGCTGGTGAATCTGCAGGATGTGCTTGCAGAGAAGTATGAAATTCAAGGGAATATACAGGAACTGCCTAAGGAGCTTGAGGTAAGCAAAGAGACTCTTGAGGGATATAAGAAAGACTATATAGATAAAACCGCCGAATATGAAGCAGAAAAGGCTAAGGTTTCCGCTCTCAAGCTTGAGCTTGACGAGGCTGTCAGATCCAGGGAAATGGGTGAGAAAAACATGGACGACATAAAAACCCACCGCGAGTACGAAATCCTGGATAAGCAGATCAGTGAAGCCCAGACAAGGGAAGAGGACATACGGAAAAGCCTTCAGCAAGAAGAACGTAAGCTTGCTGAGCTTAAGGATAACCTCGATGATGACTTGGAACTTATTAAGTCCCAAGAGGAAGAGGTCAGAGAGGCAACAGCAAAGAAAGACGAGAACATGGACAAATACCAGAAGGAGCTTGAAAGACTTGAGGATAAAGAAAAAGAAGCTTCGGAAGGAATTGACCCGGAAATAGTCAACAAGTTCCAGAGAATAATCCAAAGGAACAAGAAGGGGATTGTCGCTGTCAAGGGCAATGTCTGTGAAGGTTGCCATATGATTCTCCCATATCAGTTTGCGACCGAAGTGCGTAAAGGGGAGGATGTGCTTTTTTGTCCTTACTGTAGCCGTGTTATCTTCTATGAGGAAACGGAGGGCGGAGAAGACGAGAAGTATTACTCTGCGGAGGATACGGGAAGCCTTCTTGGTGTTGGCGATGACGATGATGAGTTCGCCGATGAGGAATCTGAGGATGAGCTCAACGAGGATGCAGCCACCGAAGAGGCAGCGTATTCTCGTGACGAGGAGTAAGTTTGTGGGAAGCGGATTTCCGTGCTCAGGAATCCGCTTCCCACGGGTATAAAAGATGACCGCGCGGCATAGGCTTATGACAGCTTCTTGCCGTGAGGAAAAGTCCGGGCTCCGCCGGAAATGATGCCGGGTAATAACCGGGGGGCAAGTCAAACTGCCTACAGAAAGTACTACAGAAAACAACCGCCTTTGCGAAAGTGCATTGCATTTTTGCAGAGGTAAGGGTGAAAAGGCAGGGTAAGAGCCTACCGCGCCACTGGTAACAGGGGTGGCAAAAGCAAACCTCATCAGGAGCAAGATTATGCAGCGGC
>CAMNGY010000393.1 GCA_946538795.1 uncultured Treponema sp. | reverse complement strand
AAAAAGGGCATTCCCTAAAAACAAAAGGGCAGCCCGCCGCCATCCGGCCCGGCCACCCTCCATAAAGTCATTACGCTCCCATTCCGCCGTCAACGCCGATGACCTGCCCCGTGATGTAGGAGCTGAGGTCGGACGCGAGGAAGAGGGCCGCGTTGGCGACGTCCTCGGGCTTGCCCGCACGCTTGAGCGGTATGCCCTCAACCCAGGCCTTGCGCACGTCCTCTTTGACTGCCTGGGTCATGTCGGTCTCTATGAAGCCCGGCGCGATGCAGTTGACGCGGATCCCGCGGCTGCCGCACTCCTTGGCGAGGCTCTTGCTCATGGCGATGAGGCCGCCCTTGCTGGCCGAATAGTTGACCTGGCCGGGGTTGCCGTGCACGCCTGCGATGGAAGACATGTTTATGATGGAGCCGGACTTCCTGTGAATCATGTCCAGGCTGATAATCTGACTTACAATGAAGACAGCCGTCAGGTTGACGGCTATGACGGAATCCCAGTCCTCCTTCTTCATGCGGAAGCTCAGGGTGTCGCGGGTAATTCCGGCGTTGTTCACCAGAATGTCGAAGCCGCCGGACTCCTTGAGGGCCGCCTCAACGGAAGTCTTCAGCGCGTCGGCGTCGGATGCGTCCGCGTAGAACTCATGGTACGCGGTCCCGTGCGAGGAGGCCAGGGCCTCGGTCTCCCCCTTGTTCTTTGACTCGTGGGTGCACATTCCCCAGACTTCCGCGCCTTCGCTCAGGAAGGTCTGCGCTATCTTAAGGCCGATTCCCCTTGAGGAACCGGTGACGAGAGCTTTCTTTCCTTTCAGTATGTCCATTACACGGATTATAGCGGATTGGCCCGGACTTGACAAGGCTATGGCTCTGCCTGTGGCCCGGCCAGTGGCTCTGCCTGCGGGGTAAGCCGGTCCGTTGAACCGGGCGTTGCCCCTTTCACAGGCGTTGCCCCGCCCTTGTCCTTGGACGAGGCCACAAGTGCCACCCCCACCCCCAGCGCAACGGCGGCATGCCTTTCGCGGCCCCTCAGTACACTTTGGAGGCTGGCCACGCAAAGCTTGTGAGATGGCTTCGCAAAGCTTGTGAGGTGACCGCACAAGCTTTGCGGAATGATTGTGAAAATACTGAGGTTTTTCGAGCTTCCCTACTGCAGCTGCTTGAGGAGAATCCTGGCCCTGCCGTGGCCGGGATCCAGCTCCAGCACATGCTTGAGCGTGATGAGAGCGTCCTTGCCGCGGCCCAGGCGGGCCTCCTCGCTCCCTATCCTGTAGCGGACCTCAGCCTTCATCATCGTATCGGACACGCGGCTGTCAGCCTGCCTCAAGTAGTCCAGGGCCTGCGCGCTCCGGTTGTAGCCGGAGTAGATGTTGCCCATGTTCAGGTATGAGGAGATGACGGCCTCGTTCTGCCCGGACGTATTGAACACCGGAGTCCGCTTGGAATAATTAGAGAGTATGTAGTCATACAGCTTTATGGCACGGGCATATTCCTGCCGCTCCACATAGAAGTAGGCGGCGGCCTCCCCTTCCCAGAGGGCCAGCTTCTCGGGATTGTCGCAGGGGTCAAAGCTCTTCCGTATGGGGGCATCCTTGGCCACCTTGCCCCTGGAGCTTTCATCCGGCTCCCCGTAGGAAGCCTGTAGGTAAGCCCAGAAAATACGCTCGGCATCCTCATCGCTGCCGTTCTCTATCAGGTTGGCCACGGAATAGCGCATTATCTCCGGCGGGTACAGGGAGCCGGAAAGCTCGTTCGTTTCAAGGAGCTTCCATACCTTGGAGGCTTTCTCCGCCCGCTCGGCACCATAGTTCTCCGCGGAAAGGAGCTTTTCCCGCAAGACAAGCAGCGAGGCCGTCTTCAGCTTCAGGTCGTTGCCCGTAAGCCCTGTTTCCCCGGCAGACTTTATGGCATCGTCAATCATGGAAACAACGGTCTGAATCTGCACTATGGGAACAGAATCGCGCTCTTCCATGGCCAGGGTACGCAGGCCGGCCTCCCTCAGCTGGGCCTCAATCCCCACTTCTTTGGGACGGTTCACGGAATCCACCGCATACTCACCGTACGCGGCAAGGCCGGGCTCGTAGTCGGGGAAATAGTTGACCAGCTGGAACAGCTTGTCGTACCGCTCCTTCTCGTCCCCGCTCTCCCGCGCGTACAGGGCCGTGTTCATATACAGCAGGGGGAGGATCCTGTTCAGGGAGGGAAGCTTCTGGTCCATGAACGCATCCAAGTAAGGAGATGATATGTCCAGCACGTCCTTGCGCATCTTCTGGGCGGAAGCGTCGTCGCCCAATATGTAGTAGTCATCGGAAAGCAGGGCCTTGAGCTCGATCGCCTGGGCAAGCTCCCCCTTCTCATCAAGGGTGCCCTTCCTGCTCAGTTCCTCAGCCTTCAGCAGCGCCTCCAGGCTTTCCGCATAGCGGCCGGCATCGTATGACACCAGACCCCAGAAAAGCGCGTCCTTATAGCCAATGGCCTCGCCAGGATACAGGAAGGAAGCCTCCTCGTAACGGCCTTTCGTCATAAGGATCGTGGCCGCATCTATCTGCCAGAGCGGCATACGGGATGAAGAATAGGCATCCTTGTAGACAGGTATGAACCTTTCGTCCATGAAGAAGTCCCGCTTTTTGTCCTGCGCGGACAGGTCGGACGGAGTCGCCTTCCTCCGGAAAAAGTTCAGTATGGGGTTGGACTTAGAAAAGAACTTGTCGGCATTGTAATCCGAAGCAAGCGCGTTGCGGAGCATTGCTTCCGCGTAGATTGAGGAATACTCAGTACCGGAAAGAGCCTGCGTGCGCTTCCTGGCATCCTTGATCCTGCCCCTGCGCAAAAGGAAATTGCCGTACAAGGCGGTGAAATCCTTGCTGCCGGGGAAAGCCCTCAGGGCCTTTTTAAGGCATTTCTCCGCCTTGTCAT
>CAMNGY010000392.1 GCA_946538795.1 uncultured Treponema sp. | reverse complement strand
CGATATAAGAGAACTATACACGATTTTGCATTAAATTGCTATATGAGGGATTATGAAACGTGTTTTTCTATTCATGACATGCCTTGCATTCCTGCCGGCCTTACAGGCCATAGCCCGGGGAAAAGGGACCATATATGGAAATTATGAAGACTACCACGACCGCCAGGGCAATTACATAGAGCGCTACGCCTATGGCGACGATGACTATGATGATTATGACGACTACGACGATTATGATGATTACGATGACTATGACGACTATGATGACTACGACGATTATGAAGAGGACGAGAACGACTACTATGACGAGGATCAGAAAAACCACGAAAACAAGAAGCAGGTATCCTACATATACAACACGACCAGGGCCGGAGACCAGCAGCTCAAGATAACTATCGGCCTTGGCATACCGACCAGTTTCGGCAACCCCCTGCCGGGACAGGACGGCAAGATAAAGCTCGGCGGCTATGGAACCTTCGGTTACCACTTCTTCCTGACGGACTGGTTCTCCATTGGTGCGGACATAGGATTCGGATTCAACCCAACCATAGCGGGACACACGTTCAACCACGTTCCCACGCTGGCTGTGGCAACGTTGCAGCCATCCATAGGAAATTTTGAATTCCCCATCTCAGTAGGAGTGGGAGCGGCCTGGGAGACATACAACGGTGAAACCTACTGGCCGGGCCTAGTCCTTCAGGGAGAAGTAGGAGCAAGGTACAAGATAACGCAAAGCTGGGGAGCGGGCCTGAACGCATCCTTCAAGATGATGCCTCAGTTTGCCCGCAGCTGGGGAACCGGAGAGGAAACCGTGACGGGGACCTTCTTCACGGTCTCGGCCTGCGTAAACTACTACTTCTAGCAATCAAGCTTATAAGGAAATGACACTATGAGCATACGTGAGCACAACATACGGCATCTGGCCATCATCATCCCCCTCCTTCTGGCAGGACTGGTATTCTCAGGATGCCATGACCCCATCTTCGAGGACATAAAGAAGGAGTCCTCCATAGGAGAGGACCGCATAAAGGGAGGAGCCACAGGCTTCGTCACTTTCAAGGGCTACATCTATTTCGCGCCTGCCAACGAAGGCGTCATATACAGGAAACCGAACAATGCGGGAAGCTGGCACACAAGGGGAAACTGGGATGCGGTCTCCTGCCCCGATGTCCCGGTCTATCTCGCCGTGAGCGACGACGGGCAAACCTTATATATGCTCACAACGACATTCAAGGAAGGCACGGACGACTTCTCCGGCATAAACATGCCCTCCGGTTACTATGAGTACAAATCCACCAGCGGAGACTCCGGCAGCTGGGGAGAAAGGATAAACAGCTACAGGTATGGCATCCTGGGAACGGATATTCCTGACCGCTACAAGAACCAGAACACCGCGGTAAGATCTCCGAGCAACAAGGTCTATACCATCGCCGCAAATTCCAACATTCTCTACGAAGATGGAACTCCTATTCTGTACGCCGACCAGAAGGACGTCAGGGTCGGAAGCTGGTGGAGCCTTGCAGGAACCAACGACCAGCTCATTCTGGGCACAAGCACAGGCTTATACCACATGCACATCGGATCCACCGACATAAACGATGAGGTTGCTCCTAACGACTTCAGCACGGCAAAGTCCATATTCGGAGGAATGACAATTCTGACCATCTATGTCGCAGGAACCACAAAGGATTCGACCGGTGCGTGGAGCTGCTCCAACACCAGTGAGACCAGTTCCACAATTTACGTGTTCGCCACAGGATCAGGATCGGCATACGCCTCGCAGAACGGGCTTTACTCTTACATACCAGACCAGGGCTGGGACAGCGAATTCTGACCCTTCCCATAAAATGCAAGACGGCTCACCCCTTTTTGACAGCGCACAACCTTCGCACGAGCCGCTTGCAGCCCGCATGCGGCCCAGGAACTTGGACGAATACATAGGTCAGGACCATATAGTAGGCAAGGGAAGGCTCCTTAGACGGGCCATCTCCGCCGACCAGCTCAGCTCCGTGATATTCTATGGGCCGCCAGGTTCCGGGAAGACAACGCTTGCCAGAGTCATAGCCGGACACACAAAATCATCATTCATCAGCCTGAATGCGGTCCTCACGGGAGTGGCCGACATACGGAAAGCTATATCCGATGCGGAGCAGCAGCGTAAGCTCTACGGCAAACGTACAATTCTCTTCGTAGACGAAGTACACCGGTGGAACCGCAGCCAGCAGGATGCCCTGCTTCCCTGGGTGGAGAACGGGACCATCATCCTGATAGGAGCCACTACGGAAAACCCCTTCTTTGAGGTGAACAAGGCACTCGTAAGCCGCAGCCGGGTATTCCAGCTGAAGGCCCTGACCGACAAAGACCTCATGGCCGTGGCCCGCCAAGCCCTGGGCGACGAGCAGAGGGGGTACGGACACTGGAAGGTTACGTTCGAAGCAGGAGCGCTGGAACACCTGGTCCAGACGGCATCAGGAGATGCCCGCTCCCTTCTGAACGCGCTGGAGCTTGCCGTAGAGACCACTCCGGAAGTCTGGAAGCCTGATGCCAACCCGCCCAAACCCTCATGGGGCAGCAGCATATATATAAGCCGCGAGACTGCGGAGGAGTCCATACAGAAAAAAGTCGTCCTATACGACAAGGACGGGGACTACCACTACGATATCATCTCAGCTTTCATCAAGAGCCTTCGGGGACGAGACCCTGATGCCGCCTGTTACTGGCTTGCCCGGATGGTCAGGGCGGGAGAATCGCCCGACTTTATTTTCCGCCGGATGCTTATAAGCGCATGCGAGGATACGGGGCTGGCCGATCCCAATGCCATCACCGTCGTTTCATCCTGCGCAGTCGCCTTTGACCGTGTAGGCATGCCAGAAGGCCGCTATTTTCTGGCCCATGCGGCTCTTTACCTGTCCAC
>CAMNGY010000391.1 GCA_946538795.1 uncultured Treponema sp. | reverse complement strand
GCCATTCACCTTCTTCCGTTAGATACCAGCTGGAGCTGGGCTGCTTGGACCGGGCGGCATACCAAGATATGCTGCCATCCTTGTTCAGGACGGCCAGAAGCCTGGAACTTCCTTCGGCCTTCACGGGAAGCGATGATGACCTCCTGTATGAGCTGCTTCGGTTTGTTTTCAGACTGTATGTGTATATCTGTTTTTTCCCTATGTTGGTGAACAGCTCGTTCTCGCTGATTTTCGTGAAAGCAGAGTTGTCTTCGTCGTCCAGATTCAGGAGGGAACGGATTGCCCTGCTTTTCGTATCATAAGAGAATACTTGCGTGTGGTAGTCCTCGTCCTTGCTTTCTATGGCGACACCGTAAATGCACCCCTTGTCATCCCGGCTCAAAGAAAAAGCCACTGTGGCGGCCGTTTTGACAGGAACGGTCTCCTTTGTGTCCAGATCCACGCTCATAAGCGCTGAATCATTCGCGGTTGTGACAGATTTCGCGATGTAGAGTTTGTTTCCCGCAAGGATTGCATCTTGTATGGATGTTCCTGAATACAGGGATTTGTTACCGCCTGTTTCCATATTGTAAAGGGAAATATTGTTGCTTCCCTGAAGATAGAGGATTCCCCCGTCAACGATGTGAAGCTTTGATATTCCTGCATCAGCGCTGAACAGCTTGTCGCTTGTGCCCGTTTGTAGTGAAAGCCTGTATACAGGTGCTTTGTTTGAGCTTGACCACAAGATAAAGCCGTCCCCGTATGGAAGCATGTTTTCCATGCCGGAAGGAAGCAGGGCCATCTCTTCCGTGCTTTCACCGTCAAAGCTCATCCTGTACAGCTTTCCGGATGCAATGGAATAGAAGTCCTTCCCGTCATAGCATATATCGCTCACGCGGATGAATTTTTCCTGAGTGATAGGGGCCAGGGAGTAGGTCTCGGACTCCTTGATGTCGGAAAAAGTATAGATGTCGCCTTCTTTTGTCCCTAGTATTATGCTCTCCTGGTTCTTCGCTATAGAGAAGAATGAATCGCCGCTTTTCAGGCCCATGAAATTTTTGACCAGGTTGCTTGATGGCAGTGCGTTTGGGTTCGGAGCCGTAAGGTATTCCTCCAGGGACTCGTTGCTTATAAGGCTCAGGGAATAACCTCGTCCCCTGTCGCTGACATAAAAAAGACCTTCCTCATAGTCCCCCTGGCAACTGGCCAGCATGGGGCCGGATGCTGCATAGCTTGCAAGCGTTATCCCGTTTGTGGCATCTATGACGTATATTGTGTTGCCTTTTACGCCTGCGAAGAACCTGTTCTGGAATTTGCCGCTGCCGAAGAGGCATGTCTGCTCGAGCGAGCTTTCGGTGGGGAAGCGGAATTTTATGTTCCCCTTTTTCATGTCCCAGTAGTACAGGTACCCGGATGGGGAGTACATTATGGCGGTTTTCTCGCTTGCCCCTGTCATGGCCATGGTTATTATACCGGGAATCGTCTTTATGTTTTTGATGATGTTCCCGTTCTTGGCATCCAGTATATAGATTCCGTTTACTGCCGTCGTCCCGATGAACAGGTAATTTCCTCCGGCAGAATATGCGAGGCAGCTTATGGGGTTCTTGAATCTTTTTGCGAACCGGCGGTTAAAACTGTTCCAGTCGTATACGGAAACCCTGTTGGTGGAAAGCCCGTCGCTTTCACATATTGCGACGTCGTTGTCAGTTGGATTCAGGTCAAATAGGCTTACGGGAAGCTCTCCTACCTGATATCTGTCACCTGTGCGCTCGCCTTGCCCCTGGCTCTCCCATTTTACCAAAAAACCATCTTTTCCCGCCGTAAAAAACGACTGCTCGTTAGCTTTTGATACTATCGCCGTGACCGGGCCGTCATGTGGCTGGCTGGACTGGTATGACTGGGCGTACAAGCATGGTGCGAAAAAACATGTAGTGACTAACGATAGTATGCCAGCGCGCAGAAAAAATCCTGTCCCATTTGCTTTCATTTGCTTATCCTCCGTTTCTGTTCACAGCCTCTTATTTTCCGATGAAGTAGCGTATGTCTCCGGCAATCGCAAGAACCATCAGAAGAACGATGAAGGCAATGCCGACATATTGTATGTAATACAGCAACTTTGGGTGCATCTTCTTCCGTGCAACGAGTTCGATAATGGCAAAGAGTATGAGCCCTCCGTCCAGGACTGGAACGGGAAGCAGATTTGTGATGAAAAGCGAGACGCTTATGAGCGCAAGGATCTGCAAAGTGCTTATTATCCCGATCTTTGCCCCCTCGGAGAAGCCTTCCTTCACAGTATCGCCAAGCATCGTCGTTATCCTGGCCGGGCCAGAGACTGCTTTTGTCACGTCAACGCCCTTGAACAGGATTCCTATGCTCTTGAAGCTCAAGGAAACAAGGCTTCCGCACTGCCTGGCCCCCTCTGCGACTGCGCTAATAGGGGAGTACGGCCCGTAGTGGCGTTCTATAACGGAATCGGCTGATGAAACTATGCCGAGCTTTCCGGCCCCTGTTTCTTTGTCCATCAGGGTGTGCGCCGTAATCTCAAGGATCTCGCCTTTCCTGTCAACCGTGATATGGATGTCCTCGTCAGGATGTGTCGTTATGTAGGCGGACAGGTCGCTGAAGTCAGTCATCTCCTTTCCGTCAATGAATTTTATTGTGTCCCCAGTCATCATTCCGGCCTCATGCGCCGGAGATGCCATGTCCTCGTAAATCTCGTCGGCCATGCTGACCTGAGTACCCGCGCTGTAATAGCTGTAGCCGATGAGGGCTATGGTGTAAAATGCGAGGAATCCGAAAAGCAGGTTGAAGAAGGGGCCTGCGAACGCTATGAGAAGCCTTTTGAACGGATGCACTCCGTAGAAGGAATCCGGCTCACCGGCTATCTCCTTCCTGTTTTCCTCCATCGCTTTCTTGAAGTCATCTTCTCCCTTCAT
>CAMNGY010000390.1 GCA_946538795.1 uncultured Treponema sp. | reverse complement strand
CTTCGGCTTACGAGCAGGAGAACGACCCGGAACTGAGGGACTTCCTCTCGTTCGTGAGGAACAACACGGCCGGATCCGAGTTTACAAGGGGGATAGCGAACATGGTACAGACAAAGAAATTCGAGCAGACCTTCATAAATGAGTACCTCGCATGGAACCTCCATGACAAGGACGTGGAGCTTCGGGGGAAGAAAGCCGGGCTGGCCGAGGGCGTGAGAATGACCGCACGGAACATGCTTGCACTGAATATGAGCGTTGAGACCATCGCGAAGGCGACGGGGCTTTCCGTGGATGAAATCAAAAGCCTGTAAGCTGCTTGCCGTAACTCCCGCATCTGCGCATAATCTGTAGCCCTACTTGCAAGAAAGCTACCTGTCCGCTATGCATGCCCAAAGATACACAAAGCTGAATGTTCGGGAGATGTGATTACTCATACTTCCCACATGAAAAAAGCCGACGGATATAGTATAATCATCGTTGGAGGCTGACCAATGGAGGAAGCGGAGACCGCCAGCAAGACACTCAAGCGCACGGTGAAGGACAGCGTGTTCACCGACCTGTTCGGCCAGAAACGCTATCTTATACAGCTCTACCGGTCCCTGCACCCGGAGGACATGGACTTGTATGCGTCCAAGAAGATAGAACTTCCCTGCCCGGAGCTGTACGTCGCCTTCACGCGCGTGTGCAATGAACAGGTCGCGCTCCACGGCAGGGTGAGCGGGACAAGTACACCGCGATGATGGCATAGCAGGGGCATAATGTCCTTTACTTCCCAAGTTTGTTGAAAGGACTGACGGTAGGGATGGCAGAACTTGTACCTTTGGAGCGTCCTGCAGAGAATCTTAGGCAAAAATTGATTTCCGTGGTTTTGCAGAGATTCGCATTGCCGGCTTCATTCCTGCCATGCTATAATCAGTAAGGAGGTTGCCTTAGGATGATTACAAGGCGAAACGGGGTACAACGCGCCATGCACCCCGCCTCCTGGCCGCCCCCTACACCTGGAACTGGTCTATCTGCAAGCCGATCCTGTTGATTGACTCCCTGACCTTGGCGGAAATCTCCGTGAGGACGGAACTTGTCTGGTTCATCTCCTTTGCTCCCTGGGACATCTCGGCCATGCCGTCGCGGATTACCGTCGTCGCGTCCTGAAGCTTCTGCACCTCGGAGAGAATCGCCTGGTTGCCGACGGCCATCTCGTGAGAGGCATCCTTGACCTCGGAAGTGCTGTCGTTCATTATCTTGAGGGCCTCGACTATCTGCTGTGAGCCTGACTGCTGCTCGCTCATGGCGGCCTTTATCTGGTTCACCAGCTGGTCGGTCTGGGCTATCTTCTCGCCGACACCGGCGAAGCTCTCCGAACTCTCACGTGCCGCGACGACGACCGTCTGGATGCTGTCGCTTATCTTGCGCAGCTCCTCGCTTATTTTCTTGGACTCGGCGGCGGAAGTCTCGGAAAGCTTGCGGATTTCGTCTGCAACGACGGAGAAGCCCTTGCCCGCCTCACCCGCATGGGCTGCCTCAATCGCGGCGTTCATCGCGAGCAGGTTGGTCTGGCTGGAGACGTTCGTTATGGCGACGTTCGCGTCCTGCAGGGCCTTGGACTGGGCCTCAATGTCAGCCACGTGCTCGGACACACGCTGCTGCCTCTGGATGCCCTCGTTCGTGTTGGCCTCAAGCGCGCCGAACGATGCGGCCATTTTCTCCACGCTGCTGTTGACGGACGCGATGTTGCCTATCATCTGCTCGACGGCAGTGGACGCCTGGGAAACTCCGTAGGACTGGGTCTCAATCATGCGTCCCAGGCTGTTGATGTTCTCAGCAATCTCGGTGACGGCGGCCGAGGTCTGGGATACGGAGCGGGACTGGTTCTCAACCTGCCCGCCCACGCTCTCTATATTGGAAAGGATTTTCGTGATCGCGCTCGCGGTCCCGTCTATGCTGTCCTGCAGGTCGGCCTTAATGTTGGACAAATCCCCTTTGGACTCCTTTACGTCGCGCACGATGCCCTGCAGCTTGGCCATGAAATTGTTGAAGCCTTCCACCAGCTCGCGCACCTCATCGGAACTTTTCACCTCCAGGCGGCGGGTCAGGTCCGCGTTCCCCTGTGCGATTCCGTTCACGGCCACATCGACGGTCTTTATCGGTTCGACTATCTTGGATGCAACGAAGAGGGCTATCAGAATGGAGGCCACAAGTCCAAGCAGGGCCATGATGACGATGAGGAGAATCATCTTGTTTATCTGCGTGTACAGCTCGGATGTCCTGCCGAAGGTCACCATAATCCAGCCGGAATCCTTGTTGATGATCTGGCCCGCGATGTAGTAGCCCCCAGCAGCTTCGGGCTCAAAGAAGACGTCGTCGCTTATCCGGTCCTTGAACTTGGAAAGCTCACGGTGCTCGTCAAAGAAGTTCACTGCCTGGACCTTGCTGGTATCGTCATTCGTCAGGTAGAGGCCGTTCCTGTCCAGTATATACGTTGTGCCGCCGGAGGTCAGGGTCTTTCCATGCACTATCGAATTCATCTCGTCCAGCAGGATGTCTATGCCCGTGACACCGGTGAATTTTCCGCCACGGTCATAGGCCGCGCAGGAAACCGTCATGACGAGCTTGCCCGTGTCCTCGTCCACGTATGGATCGACGATGGCCGACTTGCCACCTGCCTTGCGGGCCGCGGCGTACCAGTCCCGCGAGTCCTTGTCATAATCCGAATCTGGAATCCAGCCGTCGCTGGAATAGAAGGAGCCGCCCCTGCTTATTGGCAGGGAATCGGTATAATAGAGGCAGTACAGGGAAGGAAATCCCTTTATCCGTGCCGCAAAGTCATGCTGGAGCTCCTCCTGGTCAAGCTTGTCCGTCCGCCCCATGTACAGGGCCATGTCCCTGACTATAGTGGAAGGCGAGTCCAGGAATGCCGTT
>CAMNGY010000389.1 GCA_946538795.1 uncultured Treponema sp. | reverse complement strand
CTGCCCTCTTGACTATATATTCATAAACAGGGAATTCATTGTTATGAGAGCGTTTTGAACCAATGTCACCGTAATATATGATGCCATTTTCAAAATAAAAACCATAATACTGATTTCCGCTGAAAGGATCGTCCGCACTTCCAGGGACTATACCCGTGCTGTCCCCTCCCATGAACATCGTTTCAATACCATTCTCCGAGACCTCCTTTATACAGATGAAGCAGTCGCAAACAAACGCCATATACGTACAACTCATTGGATACTGGAAGGTAAGAATCCAGCCTCTGCCCTGCACGATGGCATCTCCTACAAATGCAGCCGACAGCGCGACAGGCAATGCTTTTGTCGCGACTTCCTGACCAAAGCTCCCCGTCAGGTCTGGAGCCGTGCCATTGGAAAACGTCACCGTACCACCGTTGCTGTCGCCAGAGACCGTGCAGGTCCTGTATTCCCCGCCGTTCACGTTGAAATAGCCGTTCCTGCTGTCAGTGCTGGTATATACCAACTGCTGCCTTCCTGCCACAGAAGAACTGCCGGAACCGGAGTCTGATCCTGAGCTGCCAGCCGTCGTACCTGACGACTGGGCCGCACTTTCCTGTCCCTTATACCAGTCTTCGTTCCAATAGTCGCACGAGCCGAGCATACATGCCGCACACGCAAGAAATGCCCCAAGAACGACAAGCTTAAACAATCCTGTTTTATTCATACTATCCTCCGAACAGTCAAAATATGCCCACATTATAGCAAAAACAAATTAGGCCGTGGTAAACTGCCGGTTGACTTTATGGACAATACTGCTCTCAGGAGAAATCAAACATCTTCTTTTGGATAGGCTTTAAAAACTGTTTTTTCAATTCCCGCTCACTATGAAAAACAAGCAACTCTGACTTTGAAAGATTCCCATGTCTCTGCGGATTTACGTCGTAATTCTGGTCATGGAAAAGCATCGTCACGATGTAATAAGGAGAATGAGGACTATATGTGCCGAAATCCCCGCTCTCATCTACAAAAATACTCAAAGCAGCCATTATCAATCCAAATAAAAAAAGGCGGGACAGTCTGCCCGCCGTGTTAAGTTGAACCTGGGTCTCTCGACCAGCTCATCTATCTTAAGATAGACCGTTTACGACAAAATGTCAAGAAGGATTTTGAGTTCTGAATTCTTGATTACCAAGAAAACCAAACCTTCCAATACGATGAGGCATAGCCGTTTGACTCCCACTTCTCCGCCACTATGTATTTCATATCTCCCCGCGACGGAAACAAAAGGTCACACGGAACAGAGGCGGAGGAGGATTACGAGAAGAAAAAATCCAGCGATGATAAAAAGGACTATTTTACCAGCTTTACCAATACCTTCCGAATCCTGTCTCCTCGCGGCCTTAAGCTCTTTCCTGTGCGTCTTCGTGAAATCGTCAGCCCAAGCCTGACCGACACGTCTCCCCTCCTCGCCGGGCTCGGACATATTTGCGATGGAGCTTAAAAAGTCACCGATTCCCTCGACATTTCTTTTCAGATCAGATTTGCCAAGGTCAATGGACCATTCGTACATGGTATATTCCATTCCTCCGGCCCTGTAGATCAAGGTCAAAAACGACGACTCCTCTCCTTTTGCAGAAGCCGCATACGTTTTGAGCCGGGGCTTAGACATGCTTTCTGAATTATGGAAGAATCTTGAATGTGCCTCCTCATATCGCTCCCGGCTCTCATCATAAAAAAAATCCAGCAGCTTAGCGTAATCCGAAGCAGAAATACCAGCATTGGCAGGAGAAAAAGGAACAGGGTAAGACCTGTTCCTTATGAAGTTCTCCGCAAACACATCAAAGGAGTCCGTCGTATAAGTCTCTGTCGTTGATTCAAGCATTCTATCAAATGTCTCGCCGAAAACTCCTCCGAAAGCGACAGCAATATTATCCTTCAACAGGTCCTGAGAAAATGCATCCGAAAGCTTTGAGAACATGTTTTTCTCCGTTTCCTTTTTCCGAATCAGATGTGCATTCCTGTAGGATTCGCTTATGTCCGACTCAAGGTTTTCCCCGTTGTCATAGAGGGCACGGAGGCGGGAAACGGCCTGTGCGTCCCCGTCTAAAATCATGCGGATGTAGCTGACTGCGGCACGGAAGGGGTTCTTCTGTACGCCCCGGCCTTCCTCAAGGCACTGTGCCACGTTGAGTCTTGCCCCGGCAAAGCCGTTTTCTTCTGCCTTCTGAAAAAACGAAAAGGCGGCTTCATCGCTTTTTTCAACCCCAAGTCCGTTGGCGTAGCAGCATGCGAGGGCATACTGGGCAGCCGGGTGTTTCCGGGACGAAGCCTTTTCCAGCCAGCGGACGGCCTCATCGTAATCCTTGACGGCCCCGTTCGTACCGGAAAAGTAGCTGTCGCCAATCTGCCACTCAAGCTCGGCAGACGGAGACTCTGACTCTTTGGCAAGCATTGCCTCCAGTGCCATTCCACCTGAAAATCCATGCGAGGCGGACAGGCCGGAGTCCTTGTTTTCTCGAATCACCCGCTTCCCGCAAGCAGAACAGAACGCGGCATCATCCTCGAGGGCTTTCCCGCAGTATATGCAGTATATCATAGGTCCTCCAAGGTATTACAGCTACGAAAGTACTTATTAGTCTTCTGTATCCTGTGATTCATGTTCCTTCTTCACGATTGCTCTCAAAGAAGTAATATGCTTTAGAGAAAATGAAATCGATTCATCCTTATCAAGCTCTATTTTGAAGGATGTATCTGTATCAAAGCTATTTCCTATTAGCTTATGCAAATATTCCTGCTTATCCTTATTGAAAAAAACTTTCATCTTTGCAGCGCATACAGGGCAAAGGGCAAGATAGTTATACTCACAATTTCTAGGCACAAGACGTGTGTTGAAAAGCTGAACATTTGAAAACCATGCATTACCATCCAAACCTTTAAAA
>CAMNGY010000388.1 GCA_946538795.1 uncultured Treponema sp. | reverse complement strand
GCCTGTCTGGCATACGCGCCGCCGGTTACTTCGGTGCCGTCCGAACTGTCAGTAGGCGTAGCAGTCAGCACGCCGAGGTAGTACGTCTTGGCGCTCTTGATCAAACCGAGCACATACGTTTCACCGTAATTTGTCAGGCTCATTTTAAGTCCTCCTCATGGGCCGCATGCTAATATCCTTAGGGTATCGGGCCTGCGTCTCCTGCTGGCTGATGTCCCCTACTGCCTGCCTGTAATACTGTGCCCACATGTCCACGGGCACGCTCCCACGGGTGAAAACCGCGGACTCCACGAGCGAGCCGTAGAGGTACAGGTCAGGATGCCGCAGCAGGATTTCGTTATCCGGCTGTTCATCCCCGAGCGGCGGGATTTCCGCGTAGTAGGTCAGCTGGAGTTTTCCCGCCTGATCAGGCGTAGGCAAAACGAACAAGTCATTAGCTTCAATGGTGAAGCAATACGGCCGGCCCGTCTTTTCCAGCAGAAGCGCGTATTCATCAGGAGAGGCGTACCACAGATTGACGCTTCCGTTCCCGTCGGGTGGCGTCCAGACAATATCCCGCATTTCAAGGAAAACGTCCCACTGCCCGGGCACCCGCTTCATCGGGAGGGGCATTTGGCCCTGCCCTTTAGGAAGGGAAGCATGCGCTCTGTGCTCCATCGCACGCAGGCGCAATGTCCGGTTCCCGCGCTGTTCCCACATGCGGATAAAAGTCGGGATGCGTTCCGTCAGGTCTTCGCGCCCCAGGTAGTCAGCTATCGCGGCTTTCAGCCCGTCATAAGTTGTCAAATCGGCCATTGAACAACTCCCATTTCACAACTAGACAACTTCATGAGTTGTCCGAAACGCTGCGTTCGCCGGGTCATTGAGAAATTTCCGCATATCGTCGGGGTCATTGAGGATATCGAGCCCCTGCGCCTTGGCGATGTCCACAGCGGCAACGGGGATGCTCGCTACTTTGCGGAACGTGGGCGCAAACCGGAAGCCCCGGAAGTGGTCACGGTCACGCGCGGCCTTATTCAGGCGCAGAATGTCCGTAACGTCCTGTTCCCGGAAGAGGCGGAAGTCGTCCGTCACGTAGTCCGTCACGCCGTCATCGCGGCGTTCGACTACCCGCCCGGCTGTTCCCTGCTGGAGATTGACGCTCATGTATCCTCCAAAAGGGGCCCGCCCGAAGGCAGGCCCCGCAAAAACTAGGCGGCCTTAAGGTCGGCCAGCACTCCGGAAGAGGCCTCGTTGCGGGCCTCAAGAGTTGCTTCGGTCACGATAAAGCCCTTTTCGGAATCGCCGGTCACGGCGAGGCGCTGTTCCTGGAACGGGCGCAGGTACGCCACCTTCCAGTATTCAGGGTCAAGAACGAAAGCGCAGGCCTTAGAGTAGGTCACATATGCCTGAACCCTGTTCGGTACGAGCTTAAGAGAACCGAAGTCGGACACGTACACGTCAATAACGGCCGTAGCCTTCTTCATCTCGGCTTTTTCCATCTTGGTGCTTCCGCCGGTAAGCACCTCAGACATTTTCACGCGAATGTCAGGGGCCATCATAATAGTATTCGGATTGCCGCCGGCATTGTAAATGCTGGTGAGCAGGGCTTTCAACATGGCCTCAGTCGGGACGCGGGCCGTACCGGCCGTGCAGGCGGAAGAAGACGTTGCGGCCGTGCCGGAAGCGCCTCCCGCAAAGTTAGTGGTAAGCCAACAGGGAAGGCCCGTCATCAGCCTGCCGCTTGTGCTTTCGCCGGCGGCCAGCTGATTGCTCAGCAGGGCAAACTCGAGGTCCTTCTTAATCTCTTTCATCCTGAGGGCCATCTGGTGGGTGTACTGCTTGGTCACGCCGTTCTGAACAACGGCCTGCGCAGTACCGGAAACGTTCACGGCCTTCATCAGAATCTGGGTCTTGTTGCTAAGCTCCGTGGTGTTGGAGCCTGCGAAAGTGGTAACATCAATGCCTTCTTTCTGGGCATTAGAGCCGGGGGCCGTCAGGGCGTCCGTCTGCCATTCATGCAGGGTCTGGGACGCGGTAGTACGCCCGCACATAGTCAGGAAGGGCGTGTCCGTAGGGGACACGTCAAAAATCAGTTTGGAAAGGTCGCGGGGTTTGCCGTTGACATTGGCATCCTTTACCTGTCCGCTTACAACAGCCATAAGTTAATCCTCCTACTAGTCCATGGCCGCGAGAGCGGCCGCAAGTGCATCTGTACTGTTCGGGTTCTTATAAAATCTGGCGAACGCCTGTTTCTGGACGGAAGCGGTGTCATCCCTCACGCCGGAGGGAGCCTGCACCTTGGGCGCTTCTGCCACCTTTTGCGCGGCGGCGGCGCGGGCCTTCCCCATCTTGTCATAAAGCATAGCCTTCGTGACAAGTTCCAGCTCATACCCTTTGGACAGGCTGTTGATAGCTTTGTCCGGAACGCCCGCATCCTTCATGTACTTGTAAACCTCAGCCGTATACGTCTTGCCGTCATAGCCGTCACCGATAAGGGCGCGGATTTTAGGTTCAACGGTCTGGTACTCAACGGAGAGGTCCTGCTGGTACTCCTGCGCGCGTTTGGCGGCTATAGCCTGCGCCGTCTGCCTGATACGGGCGCCGAGCGCCTGTACAGCGTCCGTTCTCTTCTGCGCTTCCCGCGCCATTCTGATGTACTCAGTCGGGTTCTGTTCACTCAGGGCCTGCCAGTCGATACCGGAGTACTCAGCATTGACGATTGCCTCTATGAGCTGATTTGCCTGTCCGAGCAGGGCAGCCGCGGCGTTGATCTGATTGTCCCGGTCAGCGCGTTCATTAAGAACGGTCTGCCGCTCCTGCGCTATGGCCTGTGCATGGGCTTCCGCCATGGCATGCACGGCCGAACGGGCGTCGGGTGCAAGTTTTCCCCATGTGTCAGCGTTGAACCCCTCCGGCATGGGGACTTCGGCCGGCTCCGTC
>CAMNGY010000387.1 GCA_946538795.1 uncultured Treponema sp. | reverse complement strand
CGGCCCTGACGCCCATACGCGGCCTTGCGGCTTCATTCCGGGCAGGCTCCTTTTCCGGCCCCCTCCCCATAGGCGACATAGGGAGCGGCGGGGGCTGTCCCGGAATTCCTCTTGCCGTCATGCTGGAAGACTGCGCCTTTACTCTTGTTGAGCGGATGGAAAAGAGGGCCTTGTTCCTGGAAAGCGTCCGCAGGGATCTGGACCTGCAGAACGTCAGCATCCTGCCTGCGCAGGCTGAGAAAATTCCTCCCGAAAGCTTTGCCATCTCCCTCTTCCGCGCCTTTCATCCCTTTGACGGCAAGACCACACGGATGGTCCTTTCCGCCACGAAGAAAGGCGGTTTCATAGCTGCCTACAAGGCCAGGTCCGAAAAGATTTCCGCCGAAATGGATGCTGTGAAGGACCTGATTCCGTCATACCAGAAGATAAGCCTTACCGTCCCCTTCCTTGAGGATCACGAGCGCAACCTGGTGGTTGTTAAAAGGGCTGTTTGAATTTTTGATATCTGCCGAAAATTTGGGTAACGAAAAAGGTTGTATAACGTATGCCCAAAAAAAAGAATCAGCAGATCAATCAGCTTGAAACCGTAGGAGATGACGACGTGCTCAATTTATCTTCTGTCAATGAGTCCTTCAATATGGACGAGCTTGACAACTGGACTACGACTGTCGGTTTAGTTCAGTCCATAGTGAAATTTGTTGAGAATGAAATTCCGTCATGCACTGCGCATCTCTTCTTCCATTCCGCAGAATTCCATGAATACCGTGAAATAGACAGGGAAGGAATTACGTCTTTCTCTGATGACTCCATCTTCATCGGCTGCCTTTCCATGGTGACGGAGCTGATTCCGCTGGAAAAGATGTTCTCCGATTTCCAGATTGACGATCCCATGATAAACGAGGTCATGCGTACCCTTTACAACGGCCGCTACCTGGTTCCCATTGTCCACGGCTTTGAGATGATTTCCTTCCTGCTTATCTGCGCAAAGGATCCTTCCCAGGAAGATATACTGACCGACGAGAAGAAGGACATGCTGAACCGCCTGTCCGCCAAGATCCAGATAAACCTGTATGCGGCTTCCGTGGCCACGCGGGGGCAGAAGGATCTCCTGAGGATAGCAGAATACCCCTTCATCCTTCAGAAGCATGAGGACCTGAACGCGGTCAACACGAGCCTTTTCAACGACATAAAGAAAGAGATTTCGTTCAACAAGGGCGTCGCCTACCGCTACATAGATGCGGCTCACAGCCTGTCCCCCTTCGCGTATTACAAGATAGACGAGGACAAGGTTCCCAACCTGCGCGTGGGCGAGGGAATTTCCGGGCAGGTGTTCCAGAGCTGGAAGCCTATCTTTGTCCCTGACCGGAAGGGGCATCCTGCCTATTCACAAATGAAGGAGGAATCCTTCCTGGACGATTCCATAATCAGCGTGCCGTTCGGCACCAACCAGGAGCGGCTGGGGGGCATCACTATCTCGCGTCGTAAGAGCAGCAAGGAGTCGTTCAGCCTGGAGCACCAGTACATGATGCAGATAGCGTCCTCGTTCTTTGCGGTGGAAACCATAAACCGCAAGCTGTACCAGCAGCTGGAGAACAACGAGATGCGCTTCGTCAAGGGGCTGACCCATACGCTGGAGGAAAAGGACAAGTACACGCAGGGCCATTCGGACAGGGTCGCCAAGTACAGCGTCGCCATAGGCAAGCGGATGGGCTACGACCCCACCCGGCTCAAGCTGCTCAACTACGGCGCCCAGCTGCACGACATAGGAAAAATCGGTATTTCCGATGACATCATAAACAAGCCCGACAAGCTGTCCGACGAGGAGTTCAAGACAATCAAGAACCATACGGATCTGGGCTACAATATACTTGCCGCCAACCCGTATTTTGACAAGGTGAAGGAGTTTGTCCTGTACCATCATGAAACCCTGGACGGCAAGGGCTACCACCATGTCACGGGCGACAAGATACCGGAGGAGGCGATGGTCATAAGCTGCGCCGACATCTATGATGCGCTCACTTCCGACCGTTCCTACCGCAAGGCGCTGGAGCGCAATCAGGCCCTGCAGATTCTTGCGACTAACATAGGCACGCATTTCACCCAGGAAATTTACGATGCCTTCGTTCAGTACCTGAAGGATGATGCTCCGACTGAAGCTTGAACAAAGTTCAAGCTTCAGTCAACGAGGTTCAAAGACCCCTTCGGGGACTTTGAACCTCGCGGGGATATGTTAAAGACCCTGGCGGGACTTGGGGTCTCAATAGCGGGAGTGCATCAGGATGCTCTTGTGGGTGGCGTTCTTTATGAGCCGGAAGAGGATGTGGTTCACGCAGATGATGAGCAGCATCCATAGTACGTAGAAAAAAAAGCACATCGGCAGGAAGAACCCGCTGTCGCCGGGCATGAAGCCTCCGGTCAGCTTGAGGTATATGATGAGCATGACTGCGGGAATCAGGAACATCTCAAGCAACCAGGCTATCTTGCCCTTCTTTGTCAGGAGGTAGTCCAGCACCATCTTCTTGCCGTCCACGGAAAAGTATCCGGTCACGAGCATCCCTATGCAGCTTATGGGTTTGAGCGTGAACATGCTGGAAAAGAATATACCCGTGCACAGCTTGCCGTCCGCAATCTTCTTCAGCCTGCCCACAACTTCTGCGGGGCTTTGCGGGAAAATCTCGTACTCCTCATGCTCGACCGGGAAGAACGTCATGCGGCTTCTTCCTTGTTTTTGAACACGAACAGCTTGCTTATCACGTAGTTCAGTACGATTATGACGAACTGGGCGAAGAGCTTTGCTATGAGATCCCACGTGTCCTGACTGAGGGACAGTGCGGCCGCAATGCTTCCGCCTAGCCAGGTTATCAGCAAGAATACCAGCGCTTCCTCAACGATGAGGGTGAACACCCTGCCCCCGAAGAAGGCCACG
>CAMNGY010000386.1 GCA_946538795.1 uncultured Treponema sp. | reverse complement strand
TCAGCGCGTTGTAGAGCGACAGGGCGTTCTCCCTGTCCGAGAACAGGCGGCAGAAAAGACCGTCCTTGTGGTTGCGCCGTGCTTTGCCCCGTGCTCTGGACCGGACACGCCCATTCCGCTTCGCCTTTCTCTTTGTCCCGCCATTCTCCCCCGGGGACACCGCCCCGGGCCGAGCCTTGCGTTTTGCCATTTCTGGCCTCCTTGAGTATACTACGGGCAGTAGAAAACTGTCCATATATACATTTGTGACGGAAAACCAAGAATGTCATGTTTACGAGGAAAAAAACAGTTTTTTGCCCCTGACAGACAGCTCCGTGTTCGTGACGCGGACAGCCCCGTGTCCGTGACACGGACAGCCCCGTGTTCGTGGCGCGGACAGCTCCGTGTTCGTGACGCGGACAGCCCCGTGTTCGTGACGTGAACAGCTCCGTGTTCGTGACGCGGACAGCCCCTCGGCTACACGCGCCCCTTGCCGGTTCTGTTCTTGATAAGAATGCCACTAAGTGTTATCATAGGAGCATGAATATCGCAATCGTAGGAACGGGCTATGTGGGCCTCGTCTCAGGAACTTGTTTTGCGGAGATGGGAAACCACGTCTGGTGCATCGACATAGACAAGGAAAAGATAAAGAGGCTTGAGGACGGCATAATCCCCATTTACGAGCCGGGTCTTGAGGAGATGGTACGGCGGAACAACAGGGAAGGAAGGCTTGACTTCACGGACGACTACGCAAAGGCCGTGCCCGAATGCGACATCTGCTTCATCGCAGTCGGAACGCCCCCCGGAGAGGACGGGTCCGCCGACACCCAGTACGTCCTGGCGGCCGCAGAATCAATAGCATGGTCCATGAAAGGATACACGATCGTGGTTGACAAATCCACGGTGCCCGTAGGAACTGCGGACAAGGTGCGGGCAAAGATAGAAGAAACCCTTAAGAAGAGGAAGGACGCGGCCGGCGTGGAATTCGACATCGTCTCCAACCCGGAATTCCTCAAGGAAGGGGTGGCGGTCAACGACTTCCTGAGGCCGGACCGGGTGGTCATAGGCACTGACAGCGAGCGGGCCAGGCAGATGATGCTCTCCCTGTACCGCCAGTTCACGGAAAACGAGCATCCCATAATAACCACGGACATAAAAAGCGCGGAAATCACGAAATATGCCGCCAATGCCATGCTCGCCACAAGGATAAGCTTCATGAACGAGATAGCGGGCCTGTGCGACAGGCTGGGCGGGGACGTCAAGGCCGTCAGGCAGGGAATCGGAAGCGACTCCCGCATAGGAATGAGCTTCCTCTACGCCTCCTGCGGCTACGGAGGCTCCTGCTTCCCCAAGGATGTGAAGGAGCTTGTGGCCGCCGGCAGGAGGTGCGGCGTAGAGATGAAGATAGCGGCTGCTGTCGAAGCCGTGAACGCCGCGCAGAAGCACCTTGTCGCCGAGCGCATCATGGCCAGGTACGGGCAGGACCTGACGGGCCGGACATTCGCCCTCTGGGGGCTTGCCTTCAAGCCCCAGACCGACGACATGAGGGAAGCCCCCTCCATAACGATAATAAGCGACCTCGTGGCGCACGGGGCTAAGATAAAGAGCTATGACCCTGAAGCCTACGGAATGGCAAAGAAATACCTGTCACACATCAAAGAGGACAGCATCAGCTACGAGAAGAACATGTGGAATGCGCTGAAAGGCAGCGATGCCCTCGTGCTGGTGACGGAATGGAAGCAGTTCCGCCAGCCGGACTTTGACCGGATAAAGGATCTTTTGAAGGAGCCGGTGATTTTTGACGGCCGCAACCAGTACGACCCCAAGGCCATGGAAGAAAAAGGCATTGAGCTGCACTGCATAGGAAGGGGAAGGATATGAAAAAGACCGTGCTGGTTACCGGCGGAGCCGGATTCCTGGGCAGCCATCTGTGCGAGAAGCTTCTGGACAGGGGATGTCACGTCATCTGCATGGACAACTTCTTCACGGGCAGCTGGGACAACATACGCCCGCTTATGGAAAGACCGGACTTCGAAGTACTGCGCCATGATGTCACCGAGCCATACAACTTCTACGTGGACGAAATCTTCAACCTGGCGTGCCCTGCCAGCCCGCCCCACTACCAGAGAGATCCCATAGCCACATACAAGACTAACATCCTGGGGGCAATAAACGCCCTGGATCTGGCGGACAAATGGCACGCAAAGGTCTTCCAGGCCTCCACATCCGAGGTCTACGGGGACGCGCTGGTCCATCCGCAAGTTGAAAGCTACTGGGGCAACGTGAACCCCGGCGGCATACGCAGCTGTTATGACGAGGGAAAGCGGGGGGCAGAAACCCTCTTCTTTGACTACCACAGGCAGCACGGCACCAGGATCAAGGTTGTCAGGATTTTCAACACCTACGGGCCAAAGATGAACCCCAACGACGGCCGGGTCGTGAGCAACTTCATAATCCAGGCGCTGAAAGGCGAGGACATCACGGTGTACGGTGACGGGAAGCAGACCCGCAGCTTCTGCTACGTTGATGACCTGATAAGGGGCTTCCTGCTGCTGATGGACACAGGAGAGGACGTAAGCGGACCCGTGAACCTGGGCAATCCCGTCGAATTCACCATGCTGGACCTGGCACAGAAGGTCATCGCTCTGACGGGCAGCAAGTCCAAGCTGGTGCACCGGCCTCTGCCGGGAGACGACCCCAAGCAGAGGCGGCCGGACATAGGCCTTGCCCAAAAGCTTTTGGGCTGGAAACCGGAAATCATGCCGGACGAAGGGCTCAAGCGCACGATCGAGTATTTCAAAGGAGTAGCCTGACTATGAAGAAAATTTCCACCATCGTCCCCGTCTACAACGAGGAGGCCAACGTGCCCCTGATGCATGAGGCCCTCTGCGATGTGGCCCAAAAGCTTCCCGGCTACGAGTGGGAATTCATCTTCGTGAACGACGGCTC
>CAMNGY010000385.1 GCA_946538795.1 uncultured Treponema sp. | reverse complement strand
GTCGCCCGCCTCGCTCCCGGGGACGGCCCCGCCGACGTAGACCTTCCTGCCGAATCCCGTGCGGTCTCTGACGGCATCTTTCAGGCTGACTATGTTTTTTTCTATCTGTTTTGCGGCCGCTTCCTCCGGGGCCACGCGGAATTCGTCCACGCAGTATGACAGGCCCTCGGATCCGGTGAGCTGGAACTGCACCTGGTCATGCGGGTCGGGCAGGACGAAAGTGCCCGTCACCAGCTGCCACTTGTCGTTCAGTTCAACTTTCTTGTCGGGGCTGACTTTGGCGGAGTCCACCTTGGACCAGTTCTCCACCGCCCCGTTGACGACGAGCGTCACGGTCCCTGCCGGGACTACGCTCTCGGGCGCGACCTTTATATAGTAGGAATATGAATAGGTCCTGCCGCCTTCGATGAGGGAGGCGAGCTCCTTCCATGCGAACTGGCACTGGGCCTTGCCCCCGCCTTCGGACAGGGCCTTGGCGTAGTAGCTGCCGCAGGCGGGGCCGGGCTGGCCGCCGTCCTCGTATGCGGTGCGGAGCAGGTTTTTGTGGGACCAGTTGGTATCGCTCCACCAGTAGAGGCCGCCGTCCCCGTCCGCCCCCTCGAAGCCGCAGTTGTAGTTGTCCAGTATGTTCTGCTTGATTTCCCGCCGGGCGGTCTTGCCTTTGTCCGTCCCGGAAGCGTTCCCGTTGCTAGCACAGGCCACGAACAGCGCGGCTGCAAGCGAGGCCGCGCATCCAAAGAATAAAGCTGTCTTCGTAACTCTCATCATTCCCCCAGTATACAGCGCTTTACGGGGAAGGTAAGGCGGGAAAATTCCCTACTCTGCGGGGGCAGTTTTAAAAGCGGCCGGCTTTTGAAACGGGATCGTTGCACTTCCTTCCATATTATACTATGATGTGCTCATGGACTGCATTGAATTTGAGGACCTTTCCTTTACATATCCGCCCGTCGAGGGCGACGTGGACAGCGAGGGCAAGCAGATTGTCCCTAAGCCGGTGTTCGATCATTTTACGGGGGCCATACCTTCTGGCGGCAGCAATGGTGCGGGTGCCCTGACCAGCCTTATCGGGCCGAACGGCTCTGGAAAATCAACCTTCATGCTGCTCGCATCGGGCAGGCTTGTTCCGCAGACAGGACGCTGCCTCCTCTTCGGGCAGGATGTCGCCCGTCTGGGTGAGGAGCAGAAGAACCTCCTTGCATCCGTCATTTACCAGAACATGGAATTTGAAAGCGACGAGTCGGTGGACAAGCTTCTTGCCTATGTCTATTCGGCGGGAACCCTCAAGGGGAGGGCCGCCGGGGTCCGCGACGCGTCATGCGACCTGCTTGCCGAGCTTGTGGATGTCTTTGAGCTTGAGAAGGTCCTGCCCCACGGACTGAGGAAACTGAGCAAGGGAGAGATACAGCGCGTCCTGCTTGCCTTCTCTTTGCTGTACGGCAGCGCGGCGGTCTTTATGGATGAGCCGCTCTTTGCGATGGAGGAGGGGCAGAAGGACAGGGCCCTTGCGTACCTGCGCGAGTATGCGGCGAGTACCGGGACGGCTTTGTTCGTGTCCATGCACGAGCTGGACCTGAGCCGGAAGCACGCTGACAAGGTCCTGCTGTTCCATCCGGACAGGACGATCGACTACGGGACTGCGGACGAGGTGATGACCAACGAGGGGCTTGAGAAAGCCTACGGAGTCCCGGTTTCCATGCTCAAGAAGCAGGAGGACATGACGCGGGAAGAGCTGAAGACCGCCGCCGACGCGATACTGAAGGTACAGGCTAATGCGTAAGAGCGTTCCAGGGAGAATCCCCGGTAAGGCAAAGAAAGCCCTGCTTGTTGCCGTCCTGTTTGCGGTCGCCGCATATTTTGCCTATGACCTGCTGCTTGCCCCCAAGCCTGAGCGGAAGTCATACGCTGAATTCCATTCGCTCGTTGCAGAGGGAAGGGTAAGGGAAGCCAAGCTTTCCGCTGACGGAATCAGCTTTGCCCTGACAGGGGAGGACGGTATAGGCTATGTAACGGAAAACCCTGCCAGCCCCACGCTCAAGGAGTATCTCCTGCTTAACGACGTTCAGGTCACGGAGGAGAAGGATGCCGCCGCCACAATCTCTCTCCTGTTTGACATAATCTTCTATGCATTCTTCTTTGGTGTGTTCATTGTGGCCTTCCGCAAGTTTATCTCGCCCAACGCGTTCCGCGTGGTGCGGAATACCGGCGTCAGCTTTTCAGATGTGGTCGGGATGGATAAGCTGAAGCGCGACATGACCCAGGTTATGGAGATACTGAAGGATCCCGCAAGCTATGCTGCAAAAGGAATCCGCGCCCCCAAGGGGATCCTGCTTGAGGGAGCGCCCGGCAATGGCAAGACGCTTTTTGCCCGTGCGCTGGCCGGCGAGGCCAGGGTGAACTTTATCCCCGCGAAGGCGACGGACTTTGAGAGCATGTTCATGGCCATAGGCCCAATGAAGGTTAAGCTTTTGTTCCGCAAGGCCAGAAGGCGCGCCCCTTGCATAGTGTTCATAGACGAATTTGACGGAATAGGGACCCGACGCAATTATTCAGGCAGTGCGATAGAGACAGAGAACACCAGGATAGTCACCGCCCTGCTGAACGAGCTTGACGGCTTTGAGCCTGCTCGCGGCATACTCGTGCTGGCGGCGACCAACTCCGTCAAGGCTCTGGACGAGGCTCTGATCCGTCCCGGCAGGTTCGATGCGCGTGTGTCCGTTCCATATCCTGACTATGAGGCCAGGAAAAAGCTTGTCGCCATGTACTGCCGCGGAAAGAAGCCTGATGCCAGCTGTACGGAGGACGCGCTTGCCAAAAAGTTCGACGGCTTTTCATGTGCCAGGATAGAGTCTGCCTTGAACGGGGCCGCCCTGCTTGCCGCACAAGATGGCAGGGAAAGTTTTTCCATGGATGACGTTTCGGAGGCCTGCTG
>CAMNGY010000384.1 GCA_946538795.1 uncultured Treponema sp. | reverse complement strand
CCCGAAGAAGGCCACGATTTCTTTGATAAGCTCGCCGGTCGTTCCGGCCACGGAGCGGAATACCCAGGTCTTGTTGGTGACGTACTGGAAGAGGACGCAGATTACCCAGCAGACGGCGGTGGCCACAAGCTCCTGGATTCCCATCTTTGTGTGGGTGATGAAGAAGAGGGCCATGTTCAGGAAGAAGGCAAGCCCCCCGAAGAAAAGGTAGAGCAGGACTTCCCGGTGCTTTGCGAAGAACGGCCCGAATATGCGAAGCACGGGCAGCCCCATCATCCTGTCGAATATGTCTTTCTCGTGTTCAGTCACTTTGTTGCCTTGCATTTCCTACCTATTATAATTGAATTCGCCCATAAAAGTCTATATAATAGCAGGCATGGAAACTTTGGACATACTCAGGCAGCTTGCCATAATAATCATATTCGCGAAGCTCTTCGGGCTTGTCGCCCGCAAGCTCCATGCGCCCCAGGTGGCGGGGGAAATCATAGCCGGCCTTTGCATTGGTCCCAGCCTGCTCGGTTGGGTGCAGGGGTCTTCGTTCCTGTCCGGCATGGCGGAAATTGGCGTCATCATGCTGATGTTCAACGCCGGCTTGGGGACGAACATAAAGGACCTGAAGAAGTCCGGCTTCAAGGCCACCCTCATAGCCTGCGCCGGTGTCGCCGTGCCCCTGGTTGCGGGCACTATCCTCTTCATGCTCTTCTACGGTTTTGCGGAGCCGGGCACCGAGGATTTCTACCGGGCCTTGTACATAGGTACGATCCTTACGGCCACATCGGTCAGCATAACCGTCCAGACCCTCAAGGAGCTGGGCAAGCTCCAGAATTTCGTGGGGACCACTATAATGAGCGCGGCAATAATCGACGACGTAATAGGAATAATCGTCGTGACGCTCGTGATGGGCTTCAAGGACCCTTCGTCGGGCGTCCTGCGGGTCATCGTCCAGACCGCCATCTTCTTTGCCTTCGCGCTCGTGTTCGGTGTGGCCTTCCACAAGGTCTTCAAGCTCTTTGAGAAGCGCTACGTGCACACCAGGCGCATCCCCATCGTCGGCCTTGCGCTCGCGTTCAGCCTGTCTTACATAGCCCAGAGGTTCTTCAACGTGGCCGACATAACCGGGGCGTACATAGCCGGAGTCATACTCTGTTCCACCAAGGATTCCAGCTACATTGCCCGCAAGATGGACATAAACTCCTACATGCTCTTCGGCCCGATCTTCTTTGCCTCAATAGGGCTTCAGACCAACATCAGGACGGTGGACTCTTCCATCATCCTTTTCTCTCTGGCCTTCGTCTTTGTGGGTATGCTGTCCAAGGTCATAGGTTGCGGCGGTATCTCCAGGTTCTTGGGCTTCAATGCGGGGGAAAGCCTCAAGATAGGCTGCGGAATGATGACCCGTGGCGAGGTGGCGCTCATTGTAGCCCAGAGGGGGCTTGCGGCGGGCCTTCTGGAACATTCCTTCTTTACGGCTGTGATCCTTCTGATCGTGGTAAGCTCCGTGACCACCCCGGTATTGCTCAAGGCCGTCTATTCGCGCGACAAGGATTCCCCGCCGGAAGGGGGCGAACCGGCCGGGGCTGTTAAGGCCCAGTAGCGGGCGGAACGATGTTGTGACAGTGCAAAAAGAATTTGCAGGCGGGCGAGAAAAGGCAATGTAATTAAGTGCAGGGAACGATTCTACATGAGTGTTGTTAAGAGATTGTATGACCGTATAATACGGTATTTATATGACTCCTCGATTAACATAAAGGAGAGGACCTTCATCGTTTTTTCGATTGTGGTCCTCATAGCCCTTTTTGCGGCCATTCCCTGCGGCATTGTCATGCAAGAGCCTATTTCGGCCACGATCTCAACCCTTGTCGGAGCCGTGTTCTTCACGATATACGTCATCATCTCTTTCAAGAGGAAGACGATCGAAAGGGCCAAGATTGTCCTCTCCCTGATCCTGTCGTTCGTCTTCCTGCCCGCCATGTTCTTCACGAACGGAGGCGTGGAGGGGGGGACCCCCATCTGGCTTCTGCTTGGAACCCTCTATATCGCGCTCATCCTTGAGGGCAGGCTCAAGCTTGTCATGCTGATATGCGAGGCCAGCGTCATAATCGCATGCTGGATTGCCGGGTATACGTATCCCGAGCTTGTCACCGGATACTCCAGGCAGGGCAATTACATTGACAGCATCGCGGCCCTGGCCATAGTCAGCGGAATTCTATATACGATCATATCCTTCCAGAACAGCCTTTACCGGAAGGAGGAGGAGCGCAAGAATGTTCAGAGGCTTTTCTCCCAGACGGCTATGGCCCTTGCGAACGCGATAGACGCGAAGGACAAATACACGCACGGACATTCCGCCCGGGTCGCCGAATACTCAAAGAAAATCGCGGAACTTGCGGGCAAGAGCCCTGCTGAATGCGACGAGATTTATTATGTCGCCCTCCTGCACGACGTGGGAAAAATCGGTGTCCCCGAGGCCATAATCAACAAGGAGGGGCATCTTTCGGACAAGGAGCTTGAGCTCATAAAGAAGCACCCGGTGATGGGCGCGCAGATTCTCAAGAGCATCACGGAATACCCCTACCTGAGTATCGGTGCGCACTATCATCATGAGCGTTACGACGGCAAGGGATACCCCGAAAGGCTCAAGGGCAGCGACATACCTGAGATAGCGAGGATAATTTCCGTCGCGGACTCCTATGATGCAATGACGTCCAAGCGGAGCTACCGTGATCCTATCCCGCAGGACAAGGTTCGCGAGCAGCTCATCGAAGGCTCCGGCACTCAGTTTGACCCTGAGTTCGCAAACATCATGATTCACCTTGTGGACCTGGACATCAAATACAGCATGAAGGAGCGCGAGGACATAAAGGTTCTTTCCGGCAAGGACGAGCTGATTGTGGGGGACCACCGCGATGAGGTGTCCGAAGGCATAGCGGT
>CAMNGY010000383.1 GCA_946538795.1 uncultured Treponema sp. | reverse complement strand
CCAGAAGAGCTTTTTTAAGCTCGTCGGAAATGCGCTCCTTGTGGGCATCGTACTTGGGCGCAAATACCGCAGTATGGATTTTCCCGTCCTTGACGAAGTATACGGTCGGCGCATCCAGGTGCTTTATTCCTTTCTCGTCATATTCCAGATAGTCGGATGCCATCTCGACAAGCAGATCGTAATCGTCCATCTCTATGTTGGACTTCCATTCCGGGTTTTCCCTGGTGTTGGCATAGTAAACCTTGCCATGTCCGGTCATCTTGCTGGCCTCGTTCAGGACCGGCATCAGGTCCCGGCACCAGGGGCATTTCGCAAAGCCAAAGTAAATGACGAAGGTTTCTTTTCTGCCCGACCTTTCATGCATATCCTTTATATTGGATTTCACGAAAACGTAGTCCTCGTCCGCATCGTATGTTTCGTATGCGGACATATCAGCCCTGTCTTCTGGCATGATGTCACCCGTCCCGCTTTTGGTGCTGCGCCTTGCATTGAGCGCAAGCGCGGAGAAGGTCATGCAGATTGCAACAAAAAAAATCACTGTCCGTTTCATATTAATCTCACCGTTACCGAGCCTGAAGGCTCTTTTTATACGGGGCAAGGGGTTCTTCCCGCCTGCCCTCCGGAATCTGCGCCAGGCTCAAAAGCTCTTGTTTGCTTTTCCCGCGCAGGCCCTTGCCATGTCAGGCTTTTGCATCGTCTGCCGTCTGCCTTCTGACCGTGCTGATGGACTTGTCGGAAACATCCCGCGTCAGGCCGTCGTCGTTGTACATACGGTAGCCGCTTCCTTTCCCTATGAGTTCAATCCGGCTTGCGTCTATGTCGGCGGATGAGGATGCATCCATCGCGCCTTTCGCAATGGGAACAAGGCAGTTTTTCCTGACGAAGAATACGACGGAATCAAGCGGGACGTTCACGAAGTAAGAGCCCTTGCCCTTTTCTTCCGTCGTCAGCTTGCCGTTCTGCCAGGTCACTTTGGTCATCTGCTCCGGCAGATAGACGTAGCGGGAGGATGCATTCTGTTTGTATACCGGCGCAATCATTATGCCCTCGCCGACCAGAAGCTGGTCCTCGCACTCAAGCGCATGGTGGTCCTCCGGCCAGTCGAAGCCAATCGGGCGGATGTACATTCCGCCGGACAGGGCTGCCTTGATGAACTCGCTGTAGATATACGGCAGCAGGGCATAGCGCAATGCAAGTATGCTCCTGAATTCCTCCGTGCTCCCGAACGCATAGCATTCCTGCTCGCGTCCGCTCCAGGCGCAGTGATTGCGCATGAGAGGCGTGAATACCCCCAGGGCAAGCCAGCGCAACAGCAGGTCTCTTGTCGTGCTTTCACCGAAGCCGCCTATGTCCGCTCCTGAATAGAGGAAGCCGACCATATTCAGGGCCGGCAGCATCTTGATTTCCTGCTCCAGGTGTTCCCATGAGGATTTGTTGTCACCGGTCCAAATGCCCCCGTAGCGGTGGGATCCTATGCAGGAGGCCCTGCTGTACAGGAGCGTGCGGCGGTCCGGGAAAATCTTTCGCAACGCCTCGCCCGCCGCCTTCGTCATCATGGCTCCGTACAGGTTGTGAATTTTGTCATGCCTGATTTTCTCGCCGTTCACGTTATGGTAAAAGGACTTGTAGTCTTCCATCGTGCTGAACGTGCTGGAGCTGAGGGGCGTGAACTGGAAGAAGCTGTCTATGTCCAGGTTCTTTCCGGCGAAAGTGCCTATCTTCTCAAATACGGCGTTGAGGCTGTCCTTCGTGTAGAAGAGGGCCGGCTCGTTCATGTCGTTCCAGAAGCCTTCTATGCCTGCGTCGGTGAGCCTCTTGTATTTCATTCCGAACCAGTCCGACGCCTCCGGCTGCATGAAGTCCGTGAAGCAGGATTCACCGGGCCATACGCCGGCGGTAAAGTCGCCGCCGTCCTCCTTCTTGCAGAAATAGCCCTTGTCCCGGCCCTCCTCATATACGTCGTAGCCGTCCTGGACCTTTATGCCCGCATCGATTATCGGTATCAGGCGGACCCCCTTCTCTTTCAGTCGGGAAGAAAGGGAGGCCAGGTCGGGGAACTTCTCCCTGTCCACGGTGAAGTCCTTGTAGCTTTCCATGTAGTCTATGTCCAGGCAGACCGCATCCAGCGGAAGCCCGGCCTTCCTGTACTGGTCCACAACCGTAAGCACGTCTGATTCCGTCTTGTAGCCCCAGCGGCTCTGCTGGAAACCGAATGCCCAGCGGGGAGGAATGTAGCTCTGGCCTATCAGGCGGCGGAACTGCCGCACGACATCGTTCAGCTCGCTCTCAATCCTGTCCGGGGCGGGCGTGATGACATAAACGTCCAGTCCTGTGTCCGCGCTCGTGACGGCAAGCTCGGACTCGCAGGTCCAGCCTATGTCATACCTGACCCTCGCGGGGCTGTCAAAGAACATCGCGAAGCAGACGCTGTTGAACCTCGACCCGTTGTAGACTATGAGGAAGTTGTGCGCCCCGTACATGGAGCGGGTGAACTCGTCCTGATTCGGCACGTCGGAGCACCAGCTCTCGTACAGGCCGCCCCGCTTGTTCATCCCCTTCATCTGCTCGCCCAGGCCGAATACTATGTCCCCTTTGTCCATCTTGTAGGTCCACTTGAAGGGGCCTGACGAGCAGAGCGTCCCGAACTGCATTACCGACCCGGAAGGCGCGCTCTCCATCTCCTGTACGACCGCACCTGTCCTGACTGTCTTTCCGAATGTGAATTTCTCGATCATATCCCGTAGTTTCCTGGCACAAGTTCCCTAGCGCAGCTGGATGTAGTCGCTCCAGTGGGGCTGGTTGTAGATGTCCGTGAAGCGGTACATCAGGCGGACATTGCCGCTTCCGACATCGACGTTGCTTATCTCCATCTTGCTTCCGACCGTCATCTGCTCGCCCAGCTTGTAGCTGTCCTTGTAGTCGCCCTTGTAGC
>CAMNGY010000382.1 GCA_946538795.1 uncultured Treponema sp. | reverse complement strand
CATGGCATACACGACATCCTTGGAGTTGCCGCTCGTGGAGATGCCCAGGAATACGTCCTCCTTCCGGCCCAGCCCCATCATCTGCTGGGCGAAGACCACGTTTCCGTCCACGTCGTTCAGGCTTGCGGTCAGCAGGGCCGTCTGGTTGCACAGGCTTATCGCGGGCAGGCTCCCCTCCAGCTTGTCGGCAAGGTAACTGCCGCCCTCCCCGTCAATCGCATCCAGCCTGTCCAGGAACGCCCTGTCGGGCCGCCTCTTCTTGACAAAAGCTTTCAGCAGTTCCCCCACGATGTGGTCGCTGTCAGCCGCGCTGCCGCCGTTCCCTGCGACAAGGAGCTTGCCCCCTGCAGAAAAGGATCTCTCCAGCAGGGAATATGAGTCGCGTATCCCCTTCTCGCATACAGCGAGCGCAGGGTAGCGGGACAAAAGAATCTGTATGTGATCGGCCATAGAGTTATCTAATCCTTGATCCGTATGGAATTTTCCTCTTCGTCCAGCTCCAGCGGAGGCAGGCCGGTCTTCTCCAGATGCTCCAGCTGGCTCTTGAGCGCCCAGGAAATCTTGTTCTGCTCCTCAAGCCGCTGGGCAAGGACCTTGCTTAAGAAGATGCCGTAGTGCGGGTTCCGGCGGATAAGGAGGAGGAACACGGCCTTGGGGACCTTAATCAGGCGGCACATGTTGCCTGTCGCTATGACCGTAGCCGTCCGCCTGTCGTCCAGCAGGAAGGCCATCTCGCCGATGAACATGTCGGCAGGAGTCAGTATGGCGGACAGCCTGCCGTTCATGTAGACGGCGTAGCGGCCCGAAACGATGAAGTAAAGGTCGTTGCTCAGGTCGTTCTGGCGGCAGACTATCTCCTTGTCCTTGTAATGTATCGTGTCCAGGTTCTGGATGAAGCCCGGTATGGCGTTCACGGAATCCATGCTGTTCTTTATGGCGAACGTGACTATGTTGCCCTTGTCGTTGTATTCGACCTTCTGGACAACGCCCTGGCTCATCTTGATTCCGCGTCCGTGCAGCTCCTCGTCCTCGGTCCGATGCTCCAGCATCTTCCTCCAGTCAAAGCCGTCGCCGTCATCCTCAATCCTGAAAGCGGAGGCACCCTTGCGTATCTCGTAGAAAATCCGTACCTTCCTGTCCCGGTACTTTTCCATCTGCCCGCGCTCGGCAATCAGTTCCATTATGTCGTTGCCGCTCATGAGCCACTTGGTCTTCTCGGTGTAGCTTATCTCCAGGTTGCCATGCTCCACGGCGTTGTTCAGGAACTCGGACAGGGCAAGCTTCAGGCCGGAGCAGCTGTCGCGGGAGATGCGGTCGGTGTTGTACAGGTAGCTGACCAGCATGTTGGAGTAGAAATGAAGGTTCATCGGGTCGTTGCCCGAAACAAAGCTGCCTTTCTCCTCGCCGCCTATGATTTCCCTCAGGCCCCTCGTGTACAGGAACTGGTCGTTTGCGGCCAGGATCTTGAGCATCCTCTGGAAGTGATCACGGAACTCGCTGGCCGTGACCGTGGCAAGGATGTTCACGTCTTTCTTTTCCTCCAGTTCCCTCGCCTTGCTCCTGCTCTTGCAGATTACGATGATGCCTCCGGAGTGCAGCCAGTTATCCTCGCAAACAGCATCCAAGACGGACTGGCAGTCCAGCGTCTCGTCGGCAAAGTCCAGAACCTTTATTTCAGGAAGCTCGTAGTTTATGTACGCAATCGCGCTCTCGCTATCATTGAATATGTCAGCGGAAAAATCCTGCAAATCCCTCACGCCCTCCATGACGGACTGCTCTATCATGGAATTCTTCGTCACTGCAACGATTTTCTTCATTTCTAAAACTCCTCGTCAGGATCACGCCCCTAGATTACTGTAAAGCAAAATTATCGTTATTGCAAGGGCGTTTTGCTTTGACGCCCCCCTTTTTATGCCGATACAATCTGTGATAATAATTATATATCCATTTTCTCTAAAAGAAAGGGATTTACAGGAGTTTTTCTTTATATGGTTCAGGAAATCGCATTTTCAGCGAATCCGAATACGGATTCTGCAGTGGAGGAGTTATTCAGGCAGCTGAAAGGGCGGCCGGACTCATATAAGGCAATCATATTCATGGCCAGCGCCTGCTATGATTTCCCGCTCGTGTCAAGGAAAATCCATGAGCGTTTTCCGTCCTGCGAGGTAATAGGCACCAGCACGTCAGGCGAGATAAGCAGCGCGAAGGGCTTCACCAAGAAGTCGATTATCCTTACCACGCTGAGCGACCCGTCCACCAGGGTTTCGGGCGTGATTTTCGACGACATTGACCAGTTTCCCATCGTCCACAAGAAGAAGATAGCGGATGCCGCTGTCCGGGCCGGAGTAAGCCTGGGACGGGCGGGAGCCAACACGGACTGTTTCGCGCTCACCTTCATAAACGGCCTGTGCAATGCGGAGGAAGCGACCCTTGCCCTGCTGAACGCGGTCATAGGCGACAAGGATTTTATTATAGCGGGAGGATCCGCAGGGGATGACCTGCAGTTCAAGCAGACATACGTAAGCTACAACGGCGAGACGGTCTCGCACGGGGCCGCCGTCCTGTTCGTCAAGACACCAAAGAAATTCGTCATAAAGAGGGAGAACATCTTCGCATCCTCAGGCAAGACGCTCAGGCTCACCAGCGTGGACATAGAGAGCAGGACCGTCAAGTCCATAAACAACCAGAGCCCCAAGAGGGCCTATGCCCAGGCCCTGGGCATTCCCGAGTCACAGGCTGCGGACGCGACCCTGACCCACCCGCTGGGACGTGCCTACGGGGACGACGTGTTCATCTCGTCCATAGCGAGCTTCAACCCTGACGGCTCCATGGGCATGTACTGCCGGGTCCTGCCCAACGCGGGCGTGGAGCTTATGCAGCCCCTTGACGCAATCCAGATAGCCAACAAGACCGGCGAGGCATTCCAGCAGGAGATAC